>NZ_WWJX01001603.1 GCF_009865215.1 Streptomyces sp. SID3343
GCCTCGCTGCCCGTCACCGACGGCGCCGGCTCCCCGGTCAAGGTCACCCCCATGGGCGGCGCCGGCCAAGGCGGCATGGACGACTGACACGCGTACGCACCGTCACTCCGCCGACGCTGGAAGGGTCCCCGGACGATGACGCCGCAGCGATGAAGAAGCCCCGCCACTCGTGGGCCGAGTGCCGAGGCGCCAGGCGAACGGGTCGATGGCGGCGTGCGGACCTGAGCCGGGCCGAACCGAACCGAACTCGACGGAAACGGGCCTGGGCGCTCCTACACGGCAGGAGAGCGGACGTCCGTCTGTCGGCGGCAACCGTCCACGTCCTCGGCCTTCCGCATCGCTGTCGGTCCGCCTTGCGGCCGTCCCTGTCCGGGCGTGGCAGTGACGCGGCCTCGGGGTTCACAGACCCAAGCTCGTGACAAAGGTCGAGAACGTAGGTGCTACGACCCGCCATCGGCACTCACCAGGGTTCGTCCAAAAGTCACTGCCGACAACGCGAGGGTCCGAAGGGTCGGTGCGGTAGTCGAGCGCCAGGCCAACGTCATCACCCAGGCGGCGATTGACGGCGATCAGCACTGCCTGTTCGATGTCGAGCCACGGTAGTTCGAGCGGAGTCGTGACCCTGCTTCCGCGTGCCTCGCGAAAGTAGGTGCCGTGCCGATCGTCGGCGAACACGTCCATCGATCGGGACTCGAACTCCATCTGCTCCGGGTTCGACAGGAGGACAAGCGGGTCCTCGAACCACGGGATGACCTTCGCCAGGACGGCATCACCCGGGTCAAGCCAGAGGCCGCGGTCGATGAGGGACGTCAGCGGGGCGGGGAGGGCATGCCCACGGACCGTCAAAGGCGCCATGGCGCACAGCTTCGCACGGGCTGGACGACTCGGAACGGTTCGCCGTTCGGTCGGGATCGTTCGGGGCGGGCAGGGCCGGGGGCGGGCAAGCGTAGTGGAACTCGCCGAAATGCCGATCATCTGACCACGCCGGAGGCAACGGCACGGCATGATCGAGTCCGGGTTTCCGACCCGCCCGCGTCGTTCGCTGGATGCCCAGAGCGCCCGAGGAGATCTTCTTGTCTGCGTCTGATCGAGAACTGGTCAAGGAACGCGCGGTGTTGCTGCGCACGTTCGACGAGTTCGACGCCGAGTTGGCCGCGGTCGAGGCGCGTGTGGTCGATGGTGGTTCACCTGCCGCGGCGGTGGCCCGTACCGCGGATGCCGCGCGTATTCGGGACGCGTGGCGCGCCGCACCCGATCCGACCGACCTCCTCCTGGATCCCTCGCCCGTGGGCTGGTTCACCGCTCAACTCGCCCAAGCCCGCGTGTGTCTGCCCGCGGGACCCGAAGAAGGCTTCGGCCCCGACGCCTCGGGCCGCTACCCGGCGCCGTGCCTGTTCGACCCGCATCACGGGCCGGCGAACGTCAGTGCGTTGTGGCAACCGTCGCCGGGACTGCTGCCCCGACCGGTCCTGTGCTGTGCCGAGGACGCCGCGCTCCTCACCGAGGGCAAGGCTCCGCGTACCCGGCTGTTCCCGACGTCGAAGGGCCCTCGGCCGCTCTGGGAATGCGACGGTGACATCCACGTGTGGTGGCTGCTGGGACACTTCACCTTGGCGGGTTGGGACCGGCTCGCGGCTGTGCTCGCCCACACCGCCCCGATCTTTTCGCTGAATCGCGTGATGACCCACCAGGGCGCCGGTATGAAATGAGCCTGCACGCCGGGAAACAGCCTTGAGTCTCCAGTGACTGGAGACAGCAGAGTTGGGGGCATGGACGCTGCGACCCTCTATTCGATCGGGGAGCTTTCCCGGCGGACCGGCTTGTCCGTGAGGACCATCCGGTTCTACTCGGATTCAGGGATCGTCGCGCCGACCACCCGAAGTCCCGCCGGTTATCGGCTCTACGACCTCGACGCATTGCTTCGCCTGGAGTTCGTCCGCACGCTGCGCGAACTGGGCATGGACCTGGCCACGATCCAACGGGTACTGGACCGCGAGCTCTCGGTGCCGGAAGTCGCCGCGGCGCACGCCGACGCCGTGGACGTCCAGATCCGGGTGCTGCAACTGCGTCGGAGCGTGCTACGAGTCGTGGCCCAACGCGGGTCCGATCCCGAGGAGACCCAGCTCATGCACAGGCTCACGCAGTTGTCCGGCGAGGAACGCCGGCGGTTGTTCGACGATTTCATCGTCGGCACCTTCGGTACGGGGGATACCGACCCGGCCGCGGTGGCCATGGTTCGCGCCGCCACGCCCAACCTCCCCGACGATCCGTCCAGTGCGCAGGTCGCCGCGTGGGTGGAGCTCGCCGGGCTGGTCGGCGACGAGTGCTTCCGGGCTCGGATGCGCCGGACGGCCGTGTTCCAGGCCGCCGGGCGCCCGCTCGACATCGAGAGCGCGGCCGGCGAGGAGTTGATGCGGTTCGCCCGTCACACGGTGACCGAGGCCATGGAGTCGGGCATCGACCCGCTCGGCAGCAAGGGCGCAGCCGTCGTCGACGACCTGGTGCACCGCTTCGCCGAGGCCTTCACGCGCCGCCCCGACCCGGATTTCCGGGACTGGATGGCCCGACAGTTCGAGGAGGCACACGACCCCCGAGTGGACCGATACTGGCGCCTGGTGTGGATCGTCAACGGCTGGGAGGTGGTACCGAGCCTGGTCCCGGTGTACTCCTGGCTCGTCCGGGCCCTGCGAAACGACCGCGACGGATAGCAATGCGGTGCAGGCCGAGGTCAGCCCGAGGCCACGGCCGGCCCTCGCACGGACACGGCCGCCAACAGGCCGTCATCGGTGAACCGGGCGGCCACGGTGGTCCCGTCGGGGTGGTCGGCGTGCAGCGATCCGTCCGACACCGCCTCACGGACGGTGAACCCGTGCCGCGCGAGATACCCCGTCGCGGTCCGGCGCGGATCGTACGGAAACAACCGCACCGCGGCATCGAACATCCGCGACACCACCCGCCGGTCGAACCCGGCCTCCGGCACGTCCGCGTCGTCGACGAGGACGAACGCCCACGCACCGTCGTCGAGTGGCACACCCGCGAAGCCGCGCGTGCGCAACGCGCCGAGGGCTACCGTGGCCAACCGCTCCGCGGCTGCCAACGGATCCGGAAACCCGTCGAGTTCGAGCCGCGGCTCGGCGAATTCGTAGATCCGGTTCCGCTCCCCGAACGCCCGCAGCCACGTCGCCGATGCGAGGCGAGGTACCCCCGGCGAATGTGTGCGCTCGTTCGCCCACGCCCACAGCCAACTGCCGTCGTAGCCCAGCGAACCCAGCGGCGACTGGTGCACGGTGACCTCGCCGATCCGAAGCAGGCTCGTGTCGTAGTTCAGCGTCCAGGCACCGCCCGCCGGCTGGTAGCGCGCATACGCGGCCTGTTGCTCGAGAGCCGCCGCCGCGTAATACGCGCCCGCGTCCTCGAACGTGCGACTGAAAACGTCGTTCGGCTTCAGCGGCATCGGCACGAAACGCACCACCTCTCGACTCACCGGAACGAAGGGACGAAGGACGAAGGGACACAGGGAAGGCCGAAATCGCGTACCGACTCAGGCCCTCGGCGAGCTTGCCTCGCGGGCGTAGTCGGTAGGAGTCCGGCCGTAGTGTGCCTTGAACGCCCGGATGAAGTGGCTACTGTCCGAGAACTGCCAACGGGCGGCCAGTTCCGAGACGCTCGGCCGGCCGGACCGGGCGGTGAGGGCGAGTCGCGCCTCTTCCAGCCGCCGGAGGCGGATGTAGGCGGTCACTGATTCTCCTCCTGCGGCGAACGCGCGCTGCAGGGTGCGTACGGAGACGTTGAGTTCGCTCGCGAGCGTCCTGGACGAGAGCGAGGGGTCGGCGAGCCGGCTGTCCGCCAGGTCCTTCGCCGCCTGGGCGAGCGCGGGGGCCAGCAGGGGTTCCCGGTCGTCGAACCGGTGCCTCGCCACCGCCTTGGCCAGTTCGATCAGAGCGCTGTGGGCGGCGTGCAGACCGGCCGGACCGAGGTCGGTCACGGTGGCGTGGATCATGTTCGTGTGCGCTACGAGCAGCCGCACCTCTGCCGAGTCCGTCGATCCGGTGAGGATCCGGTTCCCGAGCAACGGTTCGAGCATGGCGGTGGGCAGGACGACGACCTTCGCCGTCGTGTGCGGGGCCGTCTCGAAGTGCACCGGCCGCCCGACGTGCCGGACGAGGAACTGCCCGGCGGATATCGTGCGTTCGCCACCGTGGTCGGGGCCGGGGCCGCCGCCGAGAGTCCACGCCCCGCGCCGCACCAACCAGATCCGTACGCGGTCCTCGTCGTCGCCGGGGTCGGCGGTCCGCAGCGCCGATGCGCCGTGGAGATCGGTGATCGCCACGTCGCCTACCTTCGCGGCGCGGCCCTTGACCCGGAAGTCGCCCGTCGTGTCCGGGCTGAAGGTCGGCAGTGGGAAGCCGTCACCGACCTGTGTCTCCCAGTCGTGCACGAAGTTGGTGAACCCGCGCGGCAAGGGGGTGATGGTGTCCAGGGAGAACGCCCCTCGCGAGTCGTCGGCTCCTGCTCCGGCACTGTCCATGACCCGTCGATCCGCCTCTCCTTCGACGTACCGAGGCTACCTCGTGGCGCCGATGTTCCATGGACGGGTCGCCGAGGTTCAATCGCGGGCCGAACCGCCGTCCATAGAGTGCAGTGGCAGGCAGGAGTCGGCAGGACACCGAGCCCGGGCCGCACGGCGCGGGTGCTCACGGCATGCCCCGAGTGATCGCAGTACGCCCGGCAAGCGGCCGGGCCCGGTTGCCCCGCCGAGTCCGGTCGACGCCTCCTCGGCGCCGCCCGCACCCCATCCGCAACCTTTTGCAGGGAGTACCCATGGTCCAGGACCAGCGTCCCGGAAATCGCGTCAACCACGCGTCCGGGACCATCGAGATCGCCGGAAAGACCGTTCACCGGCTCGGCTTCGGGGCCATGCGAGTGGTCGGCCCCGACCTCTGGGGCGAGCCGGTCGACCGGGCCGGCTCCGTCCGGCTCGTACGGCGCGCGGTCGAACTGGGCGTCGACTTCATCGACACCGCCGCCGTCTACGGACCACACGTCAGCGAGGTGATCATCCGTGAGGCGCTGCATCCGTATCCGGAGCATGTGCTGATCACGACCAAGGGCGGTCAGACGCAGTCCGGACCGGGCGTCTACGCCACCCTTGGGCGCCCGGAGTTCTTGCGGCAGGAATGCGTGTTGAGCCTGCGCCGTCTGGGCGTCGATCACATCGACCTCTACCAGCTGCACCAGGTCGACCCCAAGGTGCCGTTCGAGGACCAGATCGGCGAGTTGGTGCAGCTGAAGGAAGAGGGAAAGATCGGCGCGATCGGGCTCAACGAGGTGACCGTCGACCAGATCGTCGCTGCCCGGCGGATCACCGAGATCGCCTCCGTCGAGAATCAGTACAGCATCACGGAACGCAAGCACGAGGACGTGCTCGACTACTGCACACGCGAGGGCCTGCCGTTCGTCTCCTGGTTTCCGCTCGACATGGGCCCCTTGGCCCAGCCGGACAGCCCCCTCCGCGACCTCGCCGCACGGATCGACGCCACGCCGGCCCAGGTCGCGCTCGCGTGGTTGCTGGCCCGGGCCGAGAACATGGTGCCGATCCCGGGTACATCCTCGACGGCGCACCTTGAGGAGAACATCGCGGCGGCGACGGTGCGGTTGAGCCCGGCGCAGCTCAAGGAGCTGAATACGGCGGTCGGTTGACCGACTCGTCGGCGGCCCTGGGCTGTTCTCGACGGGGTCGCCGAGCGGCCGAGTCGACCTCGTGGCGGGCGTGAGCGGGCAACTCGTGGGCGATCCGCCGCGTCGCCGCCACGCCGTACGTGCCCGGCATCGGCGGCCCGATCACCGGAGCCGCTCCGCCCGCAAGCCCGGTCACCGGGGTACCTCCACTCGTACGGTCGTGCCGTGCCCCGGCGCGGAGAGCACCTCGACGACGCCGCCGACCTGCGCGAGCCGTGCCCGCATCCCGGGAAGGCCGTATCCCCCCTTCCCCTCGCCCGGATCGACGCTCGGGTCGAAGCCTCGCCCGTCGTCCGCGACGGTCAGCCACGCGGCGTCCGGACGGTAGGTCAGCTCCACCTCCACCGACCGGGCCCCGGCGTGCTTGCGGATGTTGGCCAGCGATTCCTGGAGCGCCCGGACCAACACCACCTGCACGGTCGAGGACAACTCGTGCTCGGTCCCGCGAATACGGAAGTCGGCGGCCACCTCCAACTCCTCCCCCAGGTCGGCGACCGTACGACCGAGTACGTGGGCGAGCGGCTCGGCCGGGCCGCCTCCCGCCGCCGGGCCCTGCGCGGCGACCAGCGCCCGTGCCTCGGCCAGGTTGTCGCGGGCCACCCGCTCGGCCAGTTCCAGCCGCTTGCGGGTCGCGGCGTCGTCGGGGTCCACGGTGATTCCGGCCGCCTGAAGAAGCATCAGAATGCTGGTGAAGCCCTGCGCGAGGGTGTCGTGGATCTCGCGGGCCATCCGTTCGCGCTCCACCCGTACGCCCGCCTCGTGGTGGGTCACCGCCAGTTCGGCCCGCGTGCTCTCCAACTCGTGGACCAGCCGACTGCGCTCTTCCAGCCGATCGGCGAGCCAGGTGATCATCCGGGTCATCAGGTAACTGAAGCTCAGCACGATGATCGTCTCGACCAGCAGGCCGACGACCTTTCCGCGCTCCCAGTCCGCCTGCCGGGCCTGGAGCACGCCGTTCACGCCCACGAGGTAGCCGCCCGCGAGCATCGCCAAAAGCATCGGCTCGATGAACGTGAAGGTCAGCGGCATCAGCACGTACATCAGCACCAGGCCGCCCGGGTCGACCACGCTCAGTGCGGTCATCCCCACGTAGGCCACCGCCAGGTGCATCCATCCGCGCGAATCCCAGGCCGTCGGATCCACGTCCATGGGCAGCAACAGCCAAAAGGACACGGGCATCACGACGAGCGCGACGTAGCACCACATCGGCCTGCCGTCGTTGGCGAGCTGAACGGCGGTGAACGCGCCGAGAACGACGTAGACCCAGCGATAGACCCACAGCAGCTTCCACGCGAACTCCGCCTGCTCGTGTTCCAGGGCGGGTGCGAACCGCTCGATCGTCGGTCGTTCTCGGTCCACCCGAATGTCCTTGTCCACAGCACCAAGGCGACCACACCCCATGGGCCCGGGACCAGCGCCACCCGACCGAGCTTCCAGGCGCCGGCCGGTTCGACCGCCGCGAATGACTCCGGCAGGGACACCGCGCGCAGGTTCGGCCTCGTCGAGGCTCTGCGCGGTGAGCGGGATCGTCGTACCGGCGTCGCGCGGCCCGGCGACCATCGGCACGATCCGCACCGTGGCCGGCCGTCGACTCCATGCCACCGAGTGCGAGGGCGACGTCCTTTGGTGGTGACCCCGCACGCCCCGCCGGTTGGCGCAACCGATCCGGTGGGACCATGGGAGGGCCGGGGATACGTGCTCACGAAAGGATTCCGCATGACTGCGCAGTCTGAGGTGACAGTCGATCAACAGGCTTCCGGCGAGCGGGACACCGGGCTCTTCGATCCCACCATCGCCGCCCCGCCGGTCGTGGACGTGGCCCGGTTCGGCTTCGAGGGACCGCTCGCGGAGACCGCGACCCGGTGGGCCGAGGACGCGGTCTACTGGGAGTACACGAAGGCCGCCAACCCGATCGGCTCCGGCTACATCACCCCGGTGCCGGTGGAACGGTTCCCGGCCGCGCTGCACACCGGCGGCGACACCCGCGTGGTCCCGCTCGACCTGGCCGAGCCGATGCGGATCACGGGCGGACCCGCGACCAGCCCGGCGCTGTTGGCCAACTTCGTCCGGATCAACGCGGGCGATCGGCTCGCGGTGCGGCCCAACGCGACGTCGCAGTTGTACTACGTGATGTACGGGCGTGGCATGTCGCTCGTCGGCGGCCAGGCCGTCGAGTGGGAGAAGGGCGACTTCCTGGTCCTGCCGGACCTGGGCGAGATCGTCCACCACGCCGCGCAGGACACGGTCATGTACTGGGTGCACGACGAGCCGTTGCTGCGCTACCTGGGCGTCACACCCAACGAGGCGCGATTTCGGCCAACCAAGTTCGCCCGGCACCGCGCGGTCGAGGAACTGACCAGGATCGCCGAGGCGCCGGGTGCCAACGCCAAGAACCGGGTCAGCGTCCTGCTCAACACGATCGACCAGGACCAGACGCTGACCGTCACGCACACCCTGTGGGCGATGTTCGGCCTGCTGCCGGTCGACCAGATCCAACGGCCGCACCGCCACCAGTCGGTCGCCCTCGACCTGATCCTGGACTGCGAACCGGGCTGCTTCACGCTCTTGGGCGACCGTCTCGACGACCACGGCGACATCGTCGACCCGCAGCGCGTGGAGTGGGAACCGGGCGGCGCGTTCATCACCCCGCCGGGGAAGTGGCACGCCCACCACAACGAGTCGGGCAGCCCGGCCCACCTGATCCCGATTCAGGACGCGGGCCTGCAGACCTACCTCCGCAGCCTGGACATCCGCTTCAGCGACCGCCGCTGACCCGGTGTGCGCGCCGACACGCGCCTGACGCCCCGTCATCCACCGCGCTGCGGCGGGTGGCGGGGCTTTCCGCGTCCCGCGCCCGCGGCCAAGTCAGGAACCCGAACCGAGCCCGACCCGTCCCCCGCCTTGGCCGTCATCGGTCGGTTGCCGATCCGGTTGCCCAGCGTGGCGCCGAGGGCGTTGAACACCAGCGACAGCCCGAGGCGGCCGGTTCCGGCTACTCGGCGATCAGCCGTGCGTAGCGGCCCTTGTGGAACATCAGCGGTGACGCGTCCCGCGGCAGGTCCAGCGCGGTGACCGCGCCGATCACGATCACGTGGTCGCCACCGGGCAGTTCGTGGGCGAGGTCGCATTCGATCCAGGCGAGCGCGCCGGCCAGCCGCGGGGCGCCGTTCGCGGCGGGCGCCCAGTCGACGCCGGCGAACTTGTCACCGCCGCTGCGGCCCATCGCGCGGCACACGTCCTGCTGGTCCTCGGCGAGTATGTTCACCACGAACCGCCCGGCCGTCCGCACCTTCGGGTAGGTCGTGGAGGTGAGTGCCGGGGAGATCGAGATGTACGCGGGCTCCAGCGACAGGGACGTGAACGACTGGCAGGCCATGCCCACCGGGGCGTCGTCGTGGATCGCCGTGACAACCGTGACGCCGGTGGCGAAGTGGCCCATGACCTGACGCATCCGCGCCTGATCGATCGCGGCCGACGGCGTCGTTGCGCTGGACATGGCTGCCCCCATGGGTCCGGAACTCGATATGACTATTAGTCGTATATCTGTTTGGCCCTGCCATTGAACGGTGGATCTGACGAAGCGTCAATAACCTGACGGCCGCCTTTGCTCCGTGATCACCGCCACTCGACGCACCCATTCGAGCCATTCGGGAACTTACATATGCCTGCTGCACGTCCGGACCAGTAGCAGTAGCGTCGTCCGCGACGTCATACATCCTTCTGGAAGGACACACCCATGGCCGTGAGCCTGAGCAAGGGCGGAAACGTCTCCCTCACCAAGGAGGCCCCTGGCCTGACCGCCGTCGTCGTCGGCCTCGGTTGGGACCTGCGCACGACCACGGGCGAGGACTTCGACCTCGACGCGAGCGCGATCGTCGTGAACGCGGGCGGCAAGGTCTACTCCGACCAGCACTTCGTGTTCTTCAACAACATGAAGACCCCCGACGGCACCGTCGAGCACACCGGCGACAACCGCACCGGCGAGGGCGAGGGTGACGACGAGCAGATCAAGGTCAACCTCGCGCAGCTCCCCGCCGACGTCGACAAGGTCGTCTTCCCGGTCTCGGTCTACGACGCCGACAACCGCAAGCAGTCCTTCGGCCAGGTCCGCAACGCGTTCATCCGCGTGCTCAACGCGGCCGACAACGTCGAGCTCGCGCGCTACGACCTTTCGGAGGACGCGTCCACCGAGACCGCGATGCTCTTCGGCGAGCTGTACCGCGCCGGCACCGACTGGAAGTTCCGCGCGCTGGGCCAGGGCTACGCGTCCGGCCTCGCGGGCATCGCGAAGGACTTCGGCGTCAGCGTCTGACCCGAGCCGCGCCCGCAGGACTCGCAGCACCCGCAGGACCCGCGACACCGGTAGGACGCGCAGGACATGTGACACCCGTAGGACACGACGGCCCGATCTCGGCGGAGATCGGGTCGTCGTGCGTTCGGCTGCCGAGGTCCCGCCCCCGGGGCCGACCTCGGGTCAGTCGTCCCCGTTCCAGTCGTAGCCGACGTAGTTCTCCGCGAGCGTGGTCATCGCGGCCTCCGAGTCGGCGACGTACGCCAGGTGCGCGAGTCGGCAACGACGGTCGAACTCGGGCGCGCTCGGGTCCACGTGCAACAGCGTCGTCATCCAGTACGAGAAGTGCTCGGCCCGCCACACCCGCCGCAGGCACGTGTCGCTGTAGGCGTCGAGCCCGGCCCTCGACCCCCGGCCGAACCACTCGACGCACGCGTCCGCGAGCACCCGCACGTCGGCCATCGCCAGGTTGAGCCCCTTGGCTCCCGTGGGCGGGACTACGTGCGCCGCGTCGCCCGCCAGAAACAGCCGGCCGAAGCTCATCGGCTCGGCCACGAAGCTGCGCATCGGGGTGATGCTCTTGTCCGTGATCGGGCCCTCGTCGAGCCGCCATCCCGGCACCGCGAAGCGCTCGTGCAACTCCGCCCAGATCCTCACGTCCGGCCAGTCCTCGACCTTCGCGTCCGGCTCCACCTGGAGGTACAACCGGCTGACCGACGCCGAACGCATGCTGTGCAGCGCGAAGCCGCGGTCGCTGTACGCATAGATCAGATCGTCGGTGGACGGCGCGACGTCGGCCAGGATGCCGAGCCACGCGAACGGATACACCCGCTCGAAGGTCTTGAGCACGTGCGCCGGAAGGGCGGGGCGCGCGACGCCGTGGAAGCCGTCACAGCCCGCGATCACGTCGCATTCCAGGGTCTGTTCGACGCCGTCACGCACGAACCGGATCCGCGGCGCGTCCGAGTCGATGCCCTCGATCGCGGTGACGGGTGTGTCGAAGTACAGCCGCGCGCCCTCGTCGACCCGCTTGGCGATCAGATCCTTGACGATCTCGGTCTGCCCGTAGACGGTGACCGACTTGCCGCCGGTCCGGCTCGGGAAGTCGATGTGCCGGTCGCGGCCGGCGAAGCGCAGGTGGATCCCGTGGTGGAGCAGACCCTCGCGGTCCAGGCGATCGGCGGCGCCGGCCGCGCGCAGCGCGTCGACCGTGGACTGCTCCAACATGCCCGCGCGCCGGCGCTGTTCGCAGTACTCGCGACCGCGCGCCTCCAGGACCACCGAGTCGATCCCCTGGTTGTGCAGCAGTTGGGACAGGAGCAGGCCCGCCGGGCCCGCGCCGATGATTCCGACCTGTGTCCGCATCAGCCCGCTCCTCACCCATCGCGGTCCACCGCGACACCCGCGATGCGTCGTCGCACCGTTCGTTGCAGGTTCGCCCATTCCGGGCAGCGCGAAGGGGCCTGCCTTCCGGTGACCGGAAACCCTTTGTCCCGGCGGCGTTTGGCCTTCCGGGTCCGGGCAAGTCATGAGTCTGGCAAGCACGAGCGGATGCTCCGGATTCACGGAGTACGTCCGCTGTTCCACCGAAAGGCACGATCCGAGACCCGACGCATATGGGAGTCCCCGTGAACCCGACAGCGACCGTCATCCTGGTCGTGGTGATCATCGTCGCCCTCGCCGCTGCGGCCTTCTTCGCGGGCCGGCTCCTGATGCGGCGGAAGCACCTGCAGACCCGTTTCGGCCCGGAGTACGACCGGGCGATCGAACAGTACGGCGACCGCCGCGAGGCCGAACGCAACCTGGTCGAGCGCGAGCGTCGGCACAGCGAGCTGCAGCTCAAGCCGCTGGACCCGGCCGCCCGCGAGAAGTACTCCGCCGAGTGGACCGACGTCCAGGAGCGGTTCGTCGACGCTCCCGACGGCGCGGTCCAGGAGGCCGACGAGTTGATCACCCGCCTGATGCGTGAGCGTGGTTACCCGACCGGCGCCCACGACAAGCGGATGGAAATGCTGTCCGTCGAGCACGGCCACACGCTCGACCACTACCGCAAGGCGCACGACATCGCGCGTCGCAGCGAGTCCGGCGACGCCGGTACCGAGGACCTGCGCCAGGCGATGATCCACCACCGCGCGCTGTTCGACGAGCTGCTCGGCCGTACCTACCGGCCGCGCGCCGACGTCGGCCCGACCACGCGACAGGCCGCGGACCCGACCTCGCCCGGCGCGACCGGCGCGGTGCACGACGGCCGGACCGACCAGTGGATCGCGGGGCCCGGCGAGACGGCCACGCCGCACGTGGACACCTCCAAGCCCGAGGCCCGCTGACCCGCACACGAACGCGAGCACGACAGGCACCCGCCGACGCACGCAGACGCGTGGTCAAGCACGCCAAGCACGCCAAGCACGCCAAGCAGTAAGCGCAGAGGAACAGCGCCACCGCCAGTCGTACCGGACGAGAGGACCCATACCGATGCGCAAGCAGAACTCCCCGACAGGGCCGGGCGCTTCCGGTCCCAGCCGGGACGACGTGCCCTTCGTCGAACGCGACGACCGCGACCGCGCCGCACGCCAGGCGCGCGTCACCGACGGCCCGAGGCCCGACATCGACAGCCCGCCGGCCGCGCCCAAGGCACCGCCGGCCGCGCACGGCCTTCCGCACCAGCAGCACGACGAAGCGGAGCCGTACGGCACCACGGTGCACGCCGTCCCGAACAAGGACAGGGACGCGCCGCCCCCGCCGCCGAGCACGCCGCCGCGCCCGACCCGGGACGTCGGCGGGCGCAGCCCGGCCTCGGCGGACACCCCCACCAAGGTCTCTCCGCGACACAACGGCGACGCCGACGGCGCCCCCGACGCCGAGGCGCACATGTTCGACCGCGCCGCCGCCGAGGACCTCAACCATCGGTTCCGGGAGGCGCTCGCGGGATTCGTGGACAGCCCCTCCGACGCGGTTGCGGACGCCGACGAGATCGCCGCCCAGGTCACCAAGCTCGTGACGGACTCGATCCGAACCCGGCGCAACGAGTTGGAGCAGGTCAAGAGCACGGCGGGCGGCGACACCGAGCAACTGCGGCTCGCGCTGCACAAGTACCGGACGTTCCTACAGAGCATGTTGAAGCTCTGACCGGGTTCGAACACTCGGAACACGGCGGCGGGGTCGTCACCCACGTGGGTGACGACCCCGCCGCCGTGCGCTCACTCTCCCCCGCCGATGTCCCCGCTCCCCGACCAGTGCTGGGCCACGTCTCTCGACAGCGCCCGCGCCGCCGTGGTCACGGTCGGCACCAACCGCCGTAGATCCGCCGTCCGCCGGCCCGTCACCAGGGACAACGCGGCGACCACCGTCCCGTGTGTGTCGCGTACCGGCGCGGCCACCGAGTGCGCGCCCGCCGTCATCTCCGCCGACGTGGTGGCCACCCCCGTGCGCCGCACCTCGACCAGACACTCGCGCAGGCGGACCGGGTCGGTGATGGTGCGGGCGGTGTGCTTCGCGAGGCCCTCGGCCAACACCCGTTCGCGCAGCGCCTCGGGCGCGAACGCGAGCAGCACCTTGCCCACCCCCGTGGCGTGCAACGGCAGTTCGGTCCCCACCCGGGTCACCACCGGCACCGAGCGCGGTCCGCGCAGGCGTTCCAGGTACAGCGCCTTGCCCTCGCGCAGCACGGCCAGCTGCACGTTCTCGTGGGTGGCCTCGTACAGGTCCTCCATGTGTGGCAACGCGAGGTCGCGCAGGTCGGTCGCCGCGTGCGCCTGGGCGCCGATGTGCCACAGCTTGACCCCGACCCGATACGTGCCGTCGTCGAGCCGCTCCAGGAGCCCGCCGCCGACCAGTTCGGCGACCAGCCGGTGGCCGGTGGCGAGCGCGAGATCGGCGCGCCGGCACACCTCGGTCAGGGTGAGCCGGCCGTCACCCGCCGCGAACGCGCCCAGGATGGCCATCACCTTGCCCGTGACCGTGCTGGGCGTCATGGCCGAACCTCCGGGAGCGGGACGTGTGGACTGGCGGTCGGCGCAAGCCCGGGCTTCCGGTCGGCGCAAGCCCGGGCTCCCGGTCGGCGCAAGCCCGGGCTTCCGGTCAGCGGAAGCCTCGTGGAGTTTACGTCGCGCCCGGCGGTGCCTTCCGGCAACACGGTTCGGCGATGCGTTCCGACGGCGCGTCGCGGCGCACCGACTACTCGCCCATCTCCACCCGGACCCGCTGGGCGACGGCGAAGGCGCTGTTGGCGGCCGGTACTCCGCAGTAGATCGCGCTCTGCAACAGCACCTCCTTGACCTCGTCCCACGTGAGCCCGTTGTTCCGCGCCGCCCGCACGTGCAGCGCGAGTTCGTCCATGTGGTTGTGGGCGATCAGCGCGGTCAACGTGATGCAGCTGCGCGTCCTGCGGTCCAGGCCCGGCCGGGTCCAGATCTCGCCCCACGCGTAACGGGTGATCAGTTCCTGGAAATCGCCGGTCAGTTCGGTGGTTCCGGTGATCGCGCGGTCCACCTGCGCGTCGCCCAGCACCTCACGGCGCACGCGCATGCCGTCGTCGTGGCTCACGCGTGACCCACCAGGTGCTTGAGCATCGCGTCGGTCACCGTGTCGGCCTGCTGGATGTTGGCCAGGTGCGCGGCGTCGGCGACCTCGACGAGCATCGCGTCGGGGATGCCCGCGGCCAGCTCGCGCGCGTGCTCCACAGGGGTGGACGGGTCCTGCTCCGCGCCGATCACAAGCGTGGGCGCGGTGACCCGGCCGAGTTCGGCGCGCAGGTCGTAGTGGGCGAGCGCGTCGCAACAGCCCGCGTAGCCCTCGGCCGGGCATGCGTAGAGCATGTCCAGAATGCGCTGTACGGCGGCGGGCTCGCGGGTGATGTACTCCGGCGTGAACCAGCGCCGGATGACCGTGTCGGCCACCTCTCGCATGCCCTTGGCCCGCACCGTCGCGGCCCGGTCGAGCCAGCCCTGCGGCTCGCCGAAGTGGGCCGACGAGCAGCACAGGATCAGGCCGGTGAGCCGTTCGGGGTGATGCACGCCCATCCACAGGCCGATCGCACCGCCGAGCGAGACGCCGGCGTACGCGAACCGTTTGATGCCGTACGAGTCGGCCAGCGTCAGCACGTCGCCGACCAGGTCGCCGACCGACGAGGTCCCGAGCACGGGGTGCGACCTGCCGTGTCCGCGCAGGTCGAAGCGCAGCACGCGCAGATGCTGCGACAGGGCCGGGATCTGCGCGTCCCACATGCCCAGCTCGGTGCCGAGCGAGGGGCCCAGGATCAGTACCGGGGCGTCGGCGGGGCCGTCGAATCGGTGATTGAGCGTGGCGATCGTCATTGGTCCTTCTCTTGGAACACGGTGCGATGGTGCGCGAGCGCCCGGTCGATCAGGGCCGGGGTCGAGCCGATGTAGGCGGCGGGGTCGAATGCCGCCTCGTCCAACTCCCCAAGCACATCACGAAGGTGACGACCGGTCAGCGCCGAGGTCCGGGATGCCTCGGTGAGCACTCGCGCGGCCTCGGCCCGGCCGAGCCGCGCCGCCAACTCGACGGACAGTCGCTCCGACACGATCCGTCCGCCGGTCAGGTCCAGATTGGCGCGCATGCGGTCCGGAAAGACCTCCAGGCCCTCGGCCAACTCGGCGGCCGTGCACGCCGACCCGCCCGCGAGCCGCAGGCACGCGCGCACCGGCTGCCACTCGGCGTGCCACGCGCCCGCCGGGCGTTCGTGCTCGGCGCCGGCCATCGAGGCGGCCGTGATCGAGGCGTACGCGGGAATCTGGCGCGCGGCCGAGACGATCAGCACCGAGAGCACGGGGTTGCGTTTGTGCGGCATCGCGGACGAACCGCCGCGGCCCTCGCCGACGGGTTCGGCGACCTCGCCGACCTCGGTCTGGGTGAGCAGCGCGACGTCGCCGGCGAACTTGCCCAGTGCGCCGCCGGCGTGCGCGAGCGCGCTCGTGAGGTCGACGATCGGGGTGCGCAGGGTGTGCCATGGCAGGACCGGCTCGGCGAGCGCGAGCTCCTCGGCGAACGGCGCGAGCAGCGCGACGGCGTCCGCACCGAGCGCGGCCAGGGTGCCTGCCGCCCCGCCGAGCTGCGCGGGCAGCGCCGTCCGGACGGCGTGTACGCGCGTGTACGCGTCGGTGACGCCCACGCACCACCCGGCGGCCTTGAGCCCGAACGTGGTCGGTACCGCGTGTTGGGTGAGGGTGCGACCCGCCATGACGGTGCGCCGGTGTCGGTCCGCGAGGTCGGCCAGGGCCGCCGCGGTGCGGGCGAGGTCGGGCAGCGCCAGGTCGAGCGCGCGGGCGGCCACGAGCATCGCGGCGCTGTCCACGATGTCCTGGCTGGTGGCGCCGCGGTGCACGTACTCGGCCGCGGCCGGATCGATCGCCCGCACCGCGGCCGTGAGATCGCGCACCAGCGGCACGACCGGATTGCCGGCGCCCCGGGCGCGGCGGGCCAGTTCGACGAGGTCGATCCGGTCGTACGCGGCGCGCGTGCCGGCCTCGATCGCCACGGCCGCGGTCGCGGGGATCAGGCCGATCCGAGCCTGGGCGCGGGCGAGCGCGGCCTCGGTGTCGAGCAGGGCGCGAAGGTGCGCTGCGTCGCTCGTGGCCGCCTCGACGGCGGTGCCGGCGCGTACCGGTTCGAGCAGACCCGAGTCCGCCGCCTCGGCCGGCGACGCGGCGTCGAACCGCTCCGCGTCGAATCCATCGAACGGTGAGGGGTCAGACAGCAAAGAAAACGGTCTCCTTTTCGCCCTGGATGTGCACATCGAAGCGGTAGGAACCCGATTCCTCCGGCACCGCGATCAGCGTCTCATGCCGAGCCGCCGGGACCACCGAGAACACCGGATCCCCGACGCGCGCGGGGGCGGGGGTGGGGGCGGGGTCTGCGCCCTCGGGGCCGCCCGGATCCTCGGGGCGGCCGGTGTCCTCGGGAAAATACATGCGCGTGACGACCCGACGCAGCATGCCGCGTGCGAACACCGAAACCGCGATGTACGGCAGCGCGTCCGCGTCCACGGCACCCGGCTTGACGGTGTCGAACGCGTAGCGCCCCAGGCGGTCCACGGCGCACCGGCCCCAACCGGTGAAGGTCGCCCCGTCCCGGGCGAACGAGCCCTGGGCCTGCGGTATCCGGCCTGCCGCGTCGGCCTGCCAGAACTCCACGATCGCGTCCGGGACCGGTACGCCCTCGCCGTCGTACACGGTGCCGTGCACCCGGATCGCGCCCGGCGTGTGGGCGGGGACCAGGTCCGGGCCGCCGGCGAAGGGCAGCGCGTGGCCGAAGAACGGTCCGACCGTCTGGGACGGGGTGAGCCCGCCGTCCGGGTTGGGCGCCGCGCCGTCGGCGCCGATCGGCCACGTGTTCATCGATCCTCCGTCGGGGTCGCGCTCGCACCGCCGAGGACGATGTCCCACCGGTAGCCGAGGGCCCATTCGCTCTCCGTGGTGTCGATGTCGAACGCGGCGATCATCCGGCGCCGGGCGGATGCCTCGCGCACCGCGTTGAAGATCGGGTCGTACGCGAACAACGGGTCGCCCGGGAAGTACATCTGGGTCACCAGCCGTTGGGTGAACGCGGTACCGAAGAGCGAGAAGTGGATGTGCGCGGGACGCCACGCGTTGTGGTGGTTGCGCCACGGGTAGGCGCCGGGCTTGACCGTGACGAACCGGTAGCGGCCCCGGTCGTCGGTCAGGCAGCGGCCCGCGCCGGTGAAGTTGGGGTCCAGCGGCGCGGCGTGCCGGTCGCCCTTGTGCGGGTAGCGGCCCGCCGCGTTCGCCTGCCACACCTCCACGAGTTGGTTGCGCAGCGGCCGGCCCGCCTCGTCGAGTACCCGGCCGCCGACCACGATCCGCTCGCCGAGCGGGTGCCCGGCGTGCTGCCGGGTCAGGTCGGCGTCGAGCGGGTGCACGTCGGTGGGCCCGAACACGGGCCCGTACAACTCGGTGGTGCCGCTCGGTGGGATCACCAACTCGTGCCTGGGACTGCGGAGTTCGGTGCTCTTGTAGGCCGGCCAGGCGAACTCGGGCAGGCGCGGGCGCGGGGCTTCGCGCGGCGCTGCCGGCTGCGGCGGTCGTGTGGTCATCCGATCGTTCCTCACTTTTCCAACGTGACGGCGAGGCGCTGACCGACCCCGGTGTCCACGCGCCCGGGCACGCGAGTGACTGCGCGGCGACCGCCTCGTTGAACTCGACCCGTCGAGGTCGGCCCGTTGCTTCTCCCCTACGGCAACGACCGCGGCGAGCGACCGGGCACCGACCTCGGCGACGCGGAGGCCGACGGCCCCCACGATTCCCGGTTCCACGGTGGCGCGTTCGTGCCCTTCGGACGCCGTCGGGATTCCGCTGAGCGGAAGTCGTCCCGGTGCCGATCGTGGCGTCCGGCGCGGGGGCAATTTTTTACCTCAAGGCACCCGAGCGCCCGGCGCTTCCTCGTTACCCTCTGAACCCATCGATGCACGGGGCGCGCACCCGGCGCGTGCCGGGGTTCCACGGGGAGAAGCACATGGCCATGCGCAAGAAGACGATGCAAAAGCAGATAGCGGAGGCCGTGGCGCAGGCCAATCCCAGCGACCAGCCGATCGTGACGATGTACGCGGTCACCGGCTCGAACCCGATGTTCATGGCATTCCTGGGCGTCATCTGGACGCTGATGATCACCCAGTACTTCTTCACGGTGACCCAGCAGGCCGTGGTGATCCATCGGGCGAGCAAGCTGACCACCCGCCCCAAGGAGGTCGTGCACGTCCTGGCCCACGCGCAGGCCGCGAGTCTGATCTCCGACGTGCGGTTGAAGAGTCCGTGGAGCAGCTTCCGGATCCTGTTCCCGGGCGAGCGGGAGACGACCCGGCTGAACGTGCCCCGGGTTTGGCGCGCCGAGTTGGAGTACGCGCTCAACTTCATGGCAGGCGCAGGCGCCCAGCAGCATCACTGACCGGCGGCCGGCACCCGTCCATATCGGTCACCGGCGGACGGCACCCGACACCGGCTACCCGTCCGCGTCACCGACGGGCGGACGACGCCCGGCCCGACCGCGGACACCGGTTGCGGGGTGCCTTCGTACATCGTCGTCGAACGGGCGGCCCCTTGCGAAGGCGCCCTACGGGCGGACCCGGACCACGTACTTGCCGCTGCCGCGCCCCTCGGCCAGCAGGTCGTGCGCCTCCGGCACGTCGGCGAGCGCGGGCAACTCGGTGACGGGGAAGGACAGTTCGCCGGCGGCCAGCAGTTCGAGGGTGCGTCGTACGGCCGACGCGACCCGGTGCGGGGCGCCGGCGACCAGACCTCGGTGGCTGAACCCGGTCACCGTGATGTTGCCGCCGATCAGGCGCCCGGCGGGCGGCAGCGGATCGAGCGCGCCGCCGGACGCGTTGCCGAACAGCACGATGCGCGCGCCGGTCGCCACGACGTCGAGGTCCAGGGCCAGCGCGCTCGTGCCGAGCGGGTCCAGTACGACGTCGACGCCGCGCCCGTCGTTGGCCGAGCGAATCGCGTCGGCGCTCACGTGGTCGCGCAGGATCGCCACGTCGTAGCCGGCCTTCTCGGCCGCGGCCACCTTGTCGGCGCGGCCCACGGTCCCGATCAGTCGGCCGCCGCCGAGCAGTGGGACGAGCTGGGCCAGCGCGCTGCCGATCCCGCCGCTCGCGGAGTGCACCAGGACGCTGTCGCCGGGCGTGAACCGGCCCACCTCCGCGATCAGCAGCATCGCCGTGGCCAGGCCGAGCGGCACCGCCGCCGCGGTGCGCAGGGACACCTCGGCCGGCACCGGCACGGTCAGCCCGGCCCGGGCGGTGGCGATCTCGGCGAGACCGCCGCCCGCCGGCACGGCCGCGACCCGGTCGCCGACCGACAGGCCCACCACGTCGGCGCCGATCTCGCGCACGGTGCCGGCGACCTCCAGGCCGGGGTGATACGGCCAGCTCGGCGCGTAGCCGGGGTCGCCGCGACGGGCCATGACGTCCATGAAGTTCAACCCGGCGTAGGCCACGTCGATGGTGATCTCACCCGGTCCCGGGTGTGGTGTCTCGACGTCGTGGACCTGCGACCTCGCCGAATCCCCCGGCTCGATCATCACCAAAGCACGCATCTCGGACTCCCCCTGAATTGTACGATGTTCGACGTACGACGAAAGTAATAGCATGCGCGCGCGACGCCCCGCCCGCGCGCCCCCCGCCCCGGACGGCCCGACTCGGCGGCGCCGACGGCCGTCGAGCGTGGCCGACGTGGTCCGAAAGCACACCGAACGCCGAGCACCGAAGAGAGCCACCGAATGCCCCGCCCCCACCGACACCGCCCAGCCCTCGTCCACGTGTCGACCGCCGACATCGACGTGTTCGACGTGCTGCACGCGCTGTCCGATCCGACCCGGATGACGATCACCCGCACCCTGCGGGCCGATCCCGAGCGGGCATGCGGCACGTTCCCGGTCGACGTGGCCGCCTCCACGCTCAGCCACCACTTCCGGGTGCTGCGCGAGGCCGGGATCATCCACCAGCGCGAGGACGGCAATCGTCGGCTGACCACGTTGCGCGAGGCCGACCTACAGGCGCGGTTTCCCGGTCTGCTCGACGCGATCCTGGCGGCGTACGACGGCCGAACGGGCGCGCGGACCGAGAACTGACGCCGACTATCCCCGAGCGGGCAGCGGCAGCGGGACGGCCGGGAGACCGTCGATGCTCTCCTGGTTGTAGGGCTTGTTGTTCGTGTACTCGACGAACTCCTCGTCGGTCTTGCGCCCCATGAACGTCTCGTGCAGCGTGCGCTCCTCGCGGTAGTCCATGAACGGGACGGCGTAGCCGCACGTGTCGCTGATCAGCTTCGCGCGCACGACCACCACCGCGCGCAGGCCCGGCGCGTCCGCGTCGCCGAACCGGGCGACCAGGTCGTCGAAGCGCGGGTCGTCCCGGAAGACCGGCTCGCCGACCCCGTGCACCCGCACGATCTTGGGCGGGCCCTCGAACGCGCACCACATCAGTGTGATCCGGCCGTTCTCCCGCAGGTGCGCGACGGTTTCCGCGTGGCTCCCGCCGAAGTCCAGGTAGGCCACGGTCTGCTCGTCGAACACGGCGAGCGTGCCGGCGCGCCCCTTGGGCGACACGTTGACGTGCCCGTCACCGGCGAGCGGCGCGCTGGCCACGAAGAAGACCGGCTGGGCTTCGATGAAGGCCCGCAGGCGATCGTCCAAACGTTCGTATGTTTTTCCCATACGACGCATTGTCCAAGGCGAGCCGACCCGGCCCCATCGAATTACCCGCGCGTCTCGATCGGCGGACCGATCCCCCGCCGGCCGGGCCTCAGCACGCCCGTACCGCCGCCCGTACCCGGGCCAACGCCGAGGGCGCCACCGACACCGCGTCGCAGCCCAGTCGGACCAGATGCGGCAGCACGGCCGGGTCCGCCGCCGCGTCCCCACACAGCGACACCGCGCGACCGCGCGCGTGGCCCGCCCGGATCGTCTGCGCGATCGCGGCCAGTACCACCGGCTCCGCCGCCGACGCCGGGGTCAACCGGGGGTCGTCGCGGTCCAGGCCCAGCAGTCGCGAGGTCAGGTCGTTGGTGCCCAGGGCCAGGAAGTCGGCGTGCTCGGCGAGGTCGTCCACCTTGTCGAGCACCTGCGGCAGCTCGACCATCGCGCCGAGCGGCGGCGCCACGAGCCCGAGTTCGGCACCGGCCCGGACGAGCAATCCGCGCACGTGCTTGATCCGCCGGGGATGGTCGACCATCGGCAGCAACACCGCGACCTGCACACCGGTGTCGGCCGCGGCGCGCATGATGCCGCGCAACTGCGCGCTGAGGGGGTCGGGCCCGGGCAGGGTGATGTGCCGGTCCTTGAGGAACGGCGGTCGCTTGTCACCGGTGAAGTCCAGGGTCCGGACCACGACCGGCCCGGGCGGCACCGAGTACAGGATCGGGGTCAGCACCGCGACGTGTCGGTCCTCGTCGGGCCAGCCCGACTCCTCGGTCAGGAACGGGAGTTCGGTACGCAGCAGGCCGACGCCCTCGGAACCGACCTCGGCCGCGGCGAGCGCGTCGGAGATCGTCGCGACGTTGGCCCTGACCCGGATCCGCCGACCGTCGCGGGTGATCGCCTGGCCCGCGCCGCCGCCGGGGTAGCGCCGCGGCGAGGGAATCGTACGCACCCGGGCGCCGGCGTTCGGCTCGACCGTGCCCGCCTCGCCGTCCACCAGGATCAGCCCGTCCGCGAGAGGCGCGAGCTCCGCCACCGGGATGCCGAGCACGAGCGGAATCCCCAGCGAACGGGCCACGATCGCCAAGTGGCCGGTGAGCCCGCCCCGTTCGGACAGCGCCGCGGCCGGCAGCACGCCGCGCAGCAGGTCCACCGCGGCCAGTTCGGTCCCCGCCAGCACCGCCGGCGCACCGCCCCGCTCCCGGTTGCCCGTCGGGTCCTCGCCGCGCAGCAACGCCTCGGCCTGCCGGCCCACGTCCCGCACGTCCACCGCGCGCTCCGCGAGCACCACGTCGTCGAGGCCGGCCAGCATCGCCGCGAAGTCCTGTACGGCCGAGGCCAACGCGTCGATCAGGCCCTGCCCGGCCGCGACGTACTCGGCGGCGGCGCCCCGCAGTTGCTGGTCGCGGGCGAGGAACGCGGCGAACTCCACGATGTCCGCCTCGGCGGCAAGTCCGCGCGTGCGCAAGGCCTCGGCCAGGTCGTCCATGTGCCGGGCCACGGTGTCCAACGCGTCCACGATGCCGATCGGCGCGTCGGGCGTGGAGGGCGCCTGCGTATCCTCGGCGGTGTGGGCGACGACCAGGCGTCCGACCGCCGACCCCGGCGCGGCTCCGGTGCCGCGCAGCACCGCGTTCACGCGGCCCGGCCGCGGTCGTGACCCGGCCAGTGCAGCTCTCCCACGGCGCGTCCCCTTCGTCCATCACCCGAGCGACAACACGCGCACACGCCCGCACGCGAGTTCGACCGAGTGCGGCACAACCACCCGGTCCCGGGTCACAGTGTGGTGGACGCGCCGGCGGTGTCCACCCGGGGCGGGCGTCAGGTGCTCTCGTCGGCCTCGCGAAAGCCCACGGCGGCGAGGTCGTCGACGAATCGACCCATCAACTCGCCCAGTGCGGCGAGGTCGTCGTCGGTCCACCCCGAGAGCGCGTCCTCCAAGTGCCGGTCGCGCACCCGCCGTAGCCTGCGCACGACGCCGCGGCCCTTCGGGGTCAGCCCGACCCGGGTGATCCGACCGTCGTGCGCATCGGTGGTGCGGGTGACCAGTTCGTCGGCCTCCAGCTTGCGCAACTCCCGGCTCACCAACGACATGTCCATCCGCGCGAGCTTGGCGAGATCGCCGATCGCCAGGCCACCGCCGCCCGCTTGCAGGCGGGTCAGCAACACCACCGCGGGCTGCGAGACCTGGGCACGCGACGCGGTGGTGAGTTCGCCGTGTACGCGCCGGCTCTGTTGCAGGCGGATCAACCGCTCCAGCGCGGTCTGCACGTGTTGTCTGGACTCGTGCCGCTCCGGAGCGGACGACTCGGAAGGAGCGCACGACTCGGCGGGAGAGGACGGCTCGGCGGGAGAGGGAGCAGTCGACTCGGCGGGAGAGGACGACTCGGAGGGAACTGCTGACGCCGCAGGAGTGGAAGGCTCCTCGGGAGCGGAAAGGTCGAAGGACTCGGATGTCGGGGGCACGGGACGAGTCCTCCAGGAAGGGAGCGACGCCGTACGGTTTCGTATGGCGGCGGTGGGCGCCCCACAGTCTAGGTGCGACCTCCGACCCCACGAAGGTTATTGATGGAGTCCAGCATTGACACGTGTAGGGCCCGATGGTTGGCTGCGCGCGTCAAGATCGACGGCGCGCCGTCGATGCTCCGATCCCCCCGGGAGACCCGCGTGTTCGCACTCGACGGCAGGGCCGCGCTCGTCACCGGGGCAGGGCAGGGGGTCGGCGCGGGCATCGCCCGACTGCTCGCCGCGCAGGGCGCGATCGTCGCGGTCAACGACCTCGACGGAGAGCGCGCCGAGGCGACCGCGGCCGAGATCCGGGCCGCCGGTGGGCGGGCGTATCCGTCCGTCTTCGACGTGACGGACCATCCGGGCGCGTCGTCGGCCGTACGTACCTTCGAGCGCGCCGTCGCCCCGATCGACATCCTGGTCAACAACGCGGGCAACGGCGGCGCCGAGGGCTTTCGACCGGCCAGGTTCCGCGAGACGGTGCCCGAGGACTGGCAACGGTTCGCCGACGTCAACCTGTTCGGCGTGATGGCCTGTACGAAGGCGGTCGTCGACGGTATGTGCGTGCGTCGGTTCGGCCGGGTGATCACGATCGCCTCGGCGGCGGGCGTGGTCGGCCAGTCGTTCGGCATCTCGCTGTACGGAGCCGCCAAGGGCGGCGCGATCTCGTTCATGCGCCACCTCGCGATGGAGACCGCGCGCGACGGCGTCACCGCGAACACGATCGCGCTCGGTCTGATGGACCCGCGCCCCAGCGGCCGTGAACTCGCACACACCGCCGAGCAGGCCAAGCACATACCCGTGGGCCGGCTCGGCTCGCCGGAGGACGCGGGCGCGGCGTGCGTGTTCCTGGCCTCCGACGAGGCGGCGTGGATCACCGGCCAGACGCTTCAGGTCAACGGCGGCTCGTCGACCTCCTGACGGCGCCGGAAGGCGTTGACCGGCGTTGCCGCCGACGGCCCTTTCCTGCCTGCTCTGGATAGCCACTGCCATCTGTGCTGCACTGATTCCGAACCCGCGAGTAACAACGCGTGATCGGAGTGACCGGAATGACGGCCGATGCGGCTGGACCGAGCACGACGGACCCGAACCCCAGGACCTGGCCGGCGGATGTCCCGCTCGCCGACCTGGACTTCTGGTCGGGCTCCCTGGAAGAGCGCGAACAAGGCTTCGCGCGGTTGCGCGGCACCTGGCCGATGCCGTACTACCCCGAGCCCGAGAGCCCGCTGCCGGCCGGCCCCGGGTTCTGGGCGTTGACCCGGCATGCCGACGTGGCCGAGGCGAGCCGCCGCCCCGAGGACTTCTGTTCAGGGCAGGGCGCGACCCACATCCCGGACTTCCCACCGGAGTTCGCCGAATTCTTCGGGTCCATCATCGAGATGGACGATCCCCGCCACCAACGGCTGCGACGGATCGTCTCGCGCGCTTTCACACCGCGCATGATCAAGAAGTTCGAGAGCGACGTCGACGCGACCGCCAAGGAGATCGTCGACGACGTGGTCGAACGCGGCGCGTGCGACTTCGTCACCGACGTCGCGGCCCGTCTGCCGCTCAAGGTCATCTGCGACATGATGGGCGTGCCGACGAAGGACCATCGCTTCGTCTTCGACCGCTCCAACGTGATCCTCGGCGTCGCCGACCCGGAGTACGTGGAACAGGAGGGCGGCGGGCACATCGAGGCGCTGCTCACCGCAGGCGCCGAACTCGCCGAACTCATGCGCGACCTGGCCGGTTTCCGTCGCGACAACCCCACCGACGATGTGACGTCGGCCCTGGTGAACGCCGAGGTCGACGGCGAGAGTCTGACCACCGACGAGCTGGCGTCCTTCTTCGTCCTACTGCTCGCGGCCGGCAACGAGACCACTCGCAACGCGATCTCGCACGGACTCCGGTTGGTGACCGAGCATCCGGACCAACGCGAGCTGTGGCTCTCGAACTTCGAGCGGTACACGCCCACGGCCGTCGAAGAGATCGTCCGACTCGCGTCACCGGTCGTATGGATGCGGCGGACCGCCACCCGGGACACCGATCTCAACGGCAAGCCCGTGCGCGAGGGCGACAAGATGTTGCTCTTCTACTGGTCGGCGAACCGGGACGAGGCGGTGTTCACCGACCCGCTCGGGTTCGACATCACCCGCGATCCGAACCCGCACGTGGGATTCGGCGCACGCGGACCGCACTTCTGCCTCGGCGCGCACCTGGCCCGACGGGAGATCACCCTGCTGTTCCGGGAGTTGTTCGAGCGCCTGCCGGACATCCGGACGGTCGGCGAGCCGCAGCGGCTGCGGTCCAGCTTCATCAACGGCATCAAGCACATGAACTGCGAGTTCACGCCCCGTCCCCGGGCTTGACGTCGTCGGGCTTGGGGGGATCCTCGGGCTTGGGGGTGTCCTCGGGCTTGGGGGCGTCCTCGGTGGTGGGGACTCCGGGCTTGGGGTCCTGGGTTTTCGCCTTCCGGAGCCTGCCCTTCCTGAGGATGCCCCCCTTGCCGGTCCTGGGCTGATCCGGCTTGGGCTCGTCCGACTCGGGCTTGCGGTCGTCGGGTCCGGGGCCGCTCGTTCCGGTGGCCGTCGTCCCGGTGTCCGTCGTCCCGGCGTCCGTCGTCCCGGCGTCCGTCGTCTCGATGTCCCCCGTCTCGGTCGCCTCGGCCTCGGCCGACCCCGGCACGGCGGGTGGGGCCGGCGGCCGGGGTGGGCGAGGCGGGGACGGCGGCGTGATCAGCGCGTCGATCGATTCGGGCGGCGGCACCTCGCCGTCGGGAGTGACGGCGTCTACCACTTGGGGCAGTGTCGCGGCGAGCGCGGCCGCCGTCTCCTCCTTGGTCATCCCCGCCTGCCCGGCCAACCGGATCATCTCGTCCTCGCCGAGTGCGTCGGTGAGCTCCTTGCCGCTGACGGGCTGGTTGCGGCCGGTGTCCACCCACGACCTGGTCTGCTCACCCAGCCCGCCGTCCTGGAGCCGTTTCAACAGCGACCCGAGCCCGCCGGTCCCGCCTTGCTTGCTCAGCAAGCCCAGCACGACGTCGAGCAGTGGCCCCTGGCCGCCGCCGCGTCCGCCGAGCAGGCCGCCGAGGATGCCACCCAGCCCACCGGGAAGTCCCGTTCCGCCGCTCATACCTTTTTCTCCCTGCACAGATCGCCTTGTCGGGCTCTCATAGTGGGGTAAATAGGACAGCGGATCGCGGTGGGCGCGTCGGAAGTAGGCCCATCGGGGGAAGAACGGAGGGCCGTACGCTCAGCGCGTCGGGTCGAACAGGACCTTCAGGCACCCGTCGGCGCGGTCGGCGAAGGCCCGATAGCCGGCGGCGGCCTCGGTCAACGGCATCCGGTGCGTGAACACGTCCACCGGGTTCAGCCGGCCGTAGCGGATCAACGGGATCAACGTCGGCCACGTGGACGCCACCGGCGCCGTGGTGAACCGCATCGTGACGTTGCGGATGATCATCAGCGGTACCGCGATCGGGAAGGCGAAGTTGGCGTCCACACCCACCACCGAGACGGTGCGCGACGTGCGCACCGCGCTGATCGCCGCGGTCAGCGTCGCGTCCTGACCCACCGCCTCGATCACCGCGTCCGCGCCGCGCCCGCCGGTGGCGGCCAGCACCTGCTCGACGATGTCGCCCTTGGTTCCGTCGATCGGCTCGGCGCCGAGCCGCTCGGCCATCGCGAGGCGGGCCGGCACCCGGTCCGCGGCCAGGATCCGGCCGGCCCCGAGTACCTGCGCGGCCTGGAGCGCGTACAGCCCGACCGGGCCGAGGCCGATCACCAGGACCGTCGCACCCGGCGTGATGTCGGCCCGGACGGCCGCCGTCCAGCCGGTCGGCAGCGCGTCGGTGAGCAACACCGCGTTGTCGACGCCGATGTCCTGCGGGACCGGCATGAGCCACGCGTCGGCCGCCGGGATCGCGACCGCCTCCGCGTGCCCGCCGGGCAGCGAGTCGTCACCGCCCAGGACCCGCATGCCCCCGCCCGTGCAGTCGATCGGATTGCCGGCCGCGCACCCCGCGCACCG
This sequence comes from Streptomyces sp. SID3343, assembly GCF_009865215.1. Lineage (GTDB taxonomy): Bacteria > Actinomycetota > Actinomycetes > Streptomycetales > Streptomycetaceae > Embleya. Next base: position 27,722 of record NZ_WWJX01001603.1, read on the forward strand.
CCCGCACCCCAGGACCGGGGACACCAGGACTCGGTCGCCCACCTTGATCCGGCCCACCTCGGCGCCGGTCTCGATCACCGTGCCCACGACCTCGTGCCCGGGCCGCAGGCCGCTGACCGGGAACTCGCCCTCGTAGAAGTGCAGATCCGAACCGCACAGCGCACTCGCCGTGACCTCGACGATCGCGCCGTCCGGGCCGGACAGCACCGGATCCGCGACCGTCTCGACACTCACGTCACGGGTTCCGTTGATGACGACGGCACGCATGTCAGGCTCCACATCGATCCGGGAAGCGGCGCCGGGACCGACGACGCTGCACGCCGTAACACTGTTACAGAACGCTGTGGAATCCAACCCTCGCAACCCTCGCGTGACGTTCGTCCCACGCGTCCCCGACCGCGCGGACCGCGTCGGTACGGTGATCACCATGTCGTTGTCCGAAGCCCTGCGGGGGCATGCCCGGGACGCCCTCTCACGCGCGGCGCACCGAGGCTGGCGGGCCCTGCAACGCACGGCCTCGATCACCTCCGAGCAGCCGGGCCCGTACCGCTTCCGCAGCCTGGGCCCCCGCAGCAAGCTCGCGTTCCCGGTCGGCTCGGTGTTCGGCGAACAATGGATCACGGTGGGCGCGGGCTGCATCATCGGCGAACACGTCACCCTGTCGGCGGGCCTGGCCCCCGGGCACGACCTGGGCAGCGAACCGGTCGTCACGATCGGGGACCGCTGCACGATAGGCCGGGGCAGCCACATCGTCGGGCACTCGTCGATCGTGATCGCCGACGACGTGTGGACCGGCCCGTACATCTACATCACCGACCAAAACCACAGCTACGCCGACCCGGACCAGCCGATCGGCAAACAGTGGCCGATCAACGACACGGTCGAAATCGGCCCCGGCAGCTGGCTGGGCGCGGGCGCCATCATCCTCCCGGGCGCCAAACTCGGCCGAAACGTAGTGGTGGCCGCCGGCTCGGTGGTCCGCGGCACCATCCCGGACCACACCGTCGTGGCAGGCGTCCCCGCCAAACCCATCCGCCGCCACACCCCCACCGGCTGGGACCCACCACTACGCCACACCCCCACCCCCCTACCGGACGGCATAACCCACGACGAACTGGTAGCCCTACTCACCGAACACGAAGCCGGCAAGGGCGAGTAGACCCCGGCGCTCGATCGGCCACCCCAGAACGCAGGGGCGACACGGCCCGTCCCGGCACTGGACGAAACGAGACATCAAGCTTTGCCGAGGGAAGGGGAGGGCGACGTCTGACGGCACTGCCGAGGTCACCCAGCGATGCGTTTATCTTCGATGGCGATCAGGGCGAACCGAGCGTGATCCTGTCCCAGTTCGGCACTGACCACCGCCTCCAATGCTTTCGGGCCGAGCCCCGGGAGAGCGAACGCCGCTTCGAAGACGGCGAGCGCAGCGTCGTGTACCTGCGTTTGCTCGCAACACGCGAGGGCTCGGACGACGGCTCGGGTACCGAGTTCCAGCCGATCTCTGAACCGCCATCGGCCATCAGCGAGCCACACCCACCGCACGACGACCACGGCGCCTGCCGCGCGTCGGGGATAGGCAGTGAACGTCCGTCGCGGGCTCGGGTCCGCTTCGAAGAACATCTTCACGAGCTGCTGCCTTTATGCGCCGAGGTTTGCCGTTTGCGGCCCCAAACCGGTCGGTTCCGCTCCGCCCGACGGCGGTTTTGCGACCTGAGAAGGGTGTCGGGGAGAGTGAATCCGGCGGCCACCCACTTGCCGTCGCGGCCGTCCGCGCCCATCGGACCGTAGGTCAGGGTGTCCGCGAGGCCGGCGACGATCCCCAAGCCTCGCCCGTTCTCGTTGTCTACGGGGACGGCTCCCTCGCCGCGCACCCACACCAGTTCCACGAAGTGCGTATCCACTACGGCGAGTGTCAGCATCCGTCCCTCGATCCACCAGTGCATGGCGATCTCGCCGGTGGTGTGTGTCAAGGCGTTGGTGACGAGTTCGGATGCCGCCACAAGCACGTCATCCAGCCAATCGGCATGGCTCTTGTTGGTGCTATCTACGCCCAAGGCGACGCACACGTCGGAGATGTGGGCGCGGGCGGTCGCGGTGACGACAGATTGCCGACACAGATGCAGGTGGGGGGCTGGAAGTGACGTCATGCCGAACTCCCTTGCGGCAGGGGTCTTGCCATCGCGTGAAGCACCTCTCTCGCCATGATCACTGTCCGTGGCTTGAAGGTGACATCAGAGTAGGAGCAAACAAGCCCTCCGCAATAGACGTCTCTAAAATTTCACTAGATGGGATTGCAATCCCACGGATCCATCAAGCCCGGGTGTCGCTGTTGCGGCATTCGGCCTGCGGAGATACGGCAAGATGACGTCAACGGCCCGCCGGGCGACGACGAGGAGACTGCGTGGCGAACACACCGGAGCCGACCCGGCTTCGTCTGGCACTCGGGCGGCGCATGCGGTTCTTGCGCGAGCAGGCGAACGTGACGGCAAAGCAGGCTGCGGCTGTGATCGACGGCTCGGTGCCCAAGATCAGCCGAATCGAGACCGGCAAGTCCGCACTCAAACGCATCGAGATCGAAGCCCTCCTGCGGGCCTACGGTGCAAGTGAGGAGACGATCACCCACGCACTGGCCCTCATGGAGGAAGCCAAGAAACCGGACTGGTGGGAGGACGAGGCCGCCGTGGTCCCGGTCGGACTCGGTCAGCTCTTCAACAGTGAGAGTTCCGCCAAAACCCTCAGGACCGTCAGCAGCACGATTGTTTTCGGCATGCTCCAGACCGAGTCCTACGCCCGTGCCATCTTCGACGCCCATTGCCCCGACGACTCCGAGGACGTCAAGGCGCGGAGGGTCCGACTGCGTATGCGGCGACAGGACTTACTCTCTCGGGAAAGTCCACCGCGGTTGATCGCGATCATCGACGAAGCCGCACTGCGGCGCGAAGTCGGTAGCCGGGCCGTCATGCGCGAACAGATCGAGCATCTCATCGAGATGGATCGCCGGCCGACGGTCACCATCAAGGTGATCCCGTTCGGTGCCGGCGCGCACCGGGGCCAGATCGGCAGTTTCATCTGGCTGGAGTTCCCCGAGGACGATGCCACGGACGTGATCTATTCCGACAACCCATCGGGCAACAGTTACTTCAGGAAACCCGATGAGGTCGCGGCCTTCGTCAGCACCTTCACGAGCATCGACAAGCTGTCCCTCGCACCGGCCGATACCCGGCGCTTTCTCCGTGCATTGACGATGGAGTACACGACATGATCAGTCCTGTTCCACACCCGAAACACCCGACCGCCGTGTGGACCAAAGCCGATGCCTCGGGCCAGGGTTCGGACTGCATCGACGTCGCCAAGCTTGGGGCGACCATGGGCGTCCGAGACTCCAAGCGCCCCACGAACGACATCCTTACGTTCTCGTTCACAACCTTCTCGGCCATGACCGAAGCCCTGACCCTGTCCTAACCACTCGCCTCTCCGAAAAGGGGGTCGTCCGCAGCCGCCCCCACACAGCCGGGGCGTGGTTCACCGTTCTGGGCAGCTCTGGGTGCCCAGAACGGTTCGCGGCGGCGCCGGCTACAACGTCCTCGGTCCATTCGACGTAGTCGACCAAGCACGGCTTGGAGACGCCAGGTGCGCAGCGTCCCGGGTGCCCGACCAGGCTTTCCCGCCCCTCGGCCTGGGGTAAGCGGCCTGCCGTACCCGGTCGGGAACGCCTCGTACGAGGCTGGGCGTTCGCTCCAGTGTCGAATGGTGATACGAAGTCCGGATCGTCGGCGGTGTCGTGCAAAGGGTCGGCCACCGCGCGGGTCACAGAAGCCTGCGAAGCGCGCCTTCGGCCTTGGTCACGGCCATGGTGAGGGCTTGCGTGTGGGCCGCGGAGAGATTCCCGGCGTCGAGCCCTGACGCCGTGAGCACGGCGTCGAGTATCCGAGTCTGTTCACTGGTCAGGTAGGCGCGTGTCGGGTGGTGATTCAAGACGTCGCGAGCGGCGTAGGCATCGAGGGCGGCCACGTCGACGACAGCGTCCCGCACGAAGGTTGCGTCGAGGTTCGACTGGTCGGGGCTCAGATCGAGTGCGGTCAGCCCGACTCGGGCCTGGAACGCCGCCGTCGCCGGTTCCGGCGGGGCGATCACGGCGAGCGCCTGCCGCAGTGCAAGATCCAGTTCTTCCTGCCGGGGCCGACAGCAGGCACGCAGGAGGGCCGCGATGGTGTTCTCCCACGGTTCCGCAGGGACGGTGGAGTCGATCATGGCGTGGGCCTGACGGTCGAGGCCACGTTCCAGCAACGACATGATCATGATCTGGCGGCCGTCGAGCAGTCGGTTGCCGACGCCGCGGTGCGCGGCCATGGCCTTGGCAGCCTCGGTCCAGCGGCCGATCCGCGCCAAGGCCCTGGCACCGTCGATGAGGACGGTCACCCACAGTTCCTCGCAGATCTTCCGGTGGTCCGTGTCCGTACCGGTCAACACCGACAGATCGACCTCGTGGCCGCGAATCTCGGCTGTATCGCGCCGTTGGGCGGCGCGGTACAGCCGACCGAGGACCTCGTAGGCGCCTTCGCCGTCGCCCTCGCGGATCAGCAGTCGGGCAATGTTCACCACGGGCATGAGTGCCATCACGGCGATGTCCCCGGTGAGGCCTCCGGCTGCGGCGAAGACACGGTGCTGTCTCCAGCACAAGTGAGCAGCCAGGTCGGGCATCCCGACATCGGAGGCGATCAGCGCCGCGTAGTTGAGGACCCCGCTCGCGCGGGCCACCAGGGTGTGGTGGCTCGCATCGGCGGGCGGGACGACGAGCGCGGTGAGTTCGGTAATGCGCTCGGCCAGGGGCAACCCGGTTGCCTTGGGTCGGCGCACCAGCGGGATACGGCCGGCCACTGCGGGGATCATCGGCTCAGCTCCTGCGTGGCCAGTCGACGACGAGGCGGCTGTGGGTCTTGTCGATGACGAAGCGCGGTTCGGCGAAAGTCAGTTGGTCGCGGGAGTCGCCGACGGCCATGCGGAAGCCGGGTTCGGGTGCGGTATTGCCCCAGCCACGGTCCCACTCGCCGATCTCACCTGCGACGTGGTCGGCGAGCGCGGCGGCGCATGGGCCGTGTCCGATGACGCCGATCTCCCAGAACCGGCCCTGCTCGTCCTCGCCTTCGCGCACGGTCAGGTAGGCCAGGGTGTCGCCGTCGAGCGCGGCCATGGAGCCCCATCCGAAATGCGGGGTGAAGCCGGGACGGGAACCGGGCATACGGGACAAACCGTTGGGCAGTACCGACGCCAGGTAGAGGTAGAGCCACTCCCAGGGGTCGCCTTGGCGAAACTTCACACCCGAGTAGATCTTGGTGAAGGGCTGGTCCAGAACGGTGCTGATGGCCTCTCGGTCTACGTCCTGTTCGCTGAAGGTCTCCAGGCGCACGTTTCCTTCGCCGGCCATGGGCACGAGGGCGTAGACGTCGTCGCAGACTCCCTTGCGCAGGGGCAAGAACGTGGCCATCTCGCACGAGACGGTCTCCCAGGTCCGGCCGTCGCGTTCGAAGGCGAAGCTGCGGGAGATGCTGCCGCGGATGCGCATCGGCAGGACCAGGCGTCCGCCGGGTGCGAGCTGGTCGAGGATCCGCACGGGAACATCGCCGGCGCCGACGGTGAACTGGATGCGATCGAAGGGAGCGTGTTCGGGAAGGCCGGCAGCACCGTCGGCCAGTACGACGCTCACGTTCGAGGCCCCGGCTTGCGCGAGGTTGTTTCGGGCGCGGTCGACGAGGTCCTGGTCGACGTCGACGGTCCACACGTGGCCGTCGGGGGCAACGAGTCGGCCGAGCAGGCGGGCGTTGTAGCCGGTGGCGGCTCCGGCTTCCAAGACCTTGTGGCCGGGCTCTGCACCGAGTTGCTGGATCTGGGTGGCGACGATCGAGGGGGCGGAGATGCAGGAGATCATCTCGCCGCTCTCGTCATGCTTGATCGGGACCGCGTCGTCGACGTACGCGGCCCGCAGGTCGACGCCGGGAAGAAACCGGTGCCGCTCGGTGTCCCGGAACGCACTGACGACGGCAGACGTGCGCAGGTGGCCGCTGTCGACGAGGCGATTCACGAGCGCTTCGCGCAGCTCGGCGGGGTCGGTTGCGGGGGGCAGGGTGCTCTCCATCCGAGTGAAGCTAGGGGCCGGGGCGGTGTGCCGGCGGGTGGACACGTCGGATTCATCCCTGTCGGCGAAGGCGACTTGCCGGCCCAGCCAAGCCGTCGCAGCCTGCTCGTGGACGGGTACTCCGGCACGATTGAGGGTGAAGATCGCATGGTGGGCGAGTACCGCACGCAGGCCCCGCGTCAGCTGCCCGTCGGCGGCCAGACGGGCCAGCCGGCCGCCTGCGTCCTCGAATGCGGTGACGCGCTCGACCCAGCCGGGCTGGGCGTCCGGCCGCCGGGCGGCGTCGGCATTCATCAGGCGCCTCATGGCCGTTATGGCCCGCTCGCGCGAGGCGCCGGCGGGCGCGGTGACGGGCGGCCGTAGGACGCCGATTCTGGCCCAGACGTCCCCGACCTCGAACGGGTCCAGGCCGGCCGCTCGGTTCATGGCGGACAGCAACAGGACGGAGCGTTCCCTCGCTCCGGGGCTGCCGGTTTCGGCCAGGGCGGCGCGACTGTCCGCGCAGAACACGTCGTGCGCGATGTCGATGCCATCGGGGCCGCCGAACGCCTCGACCTCCGGCTCGTAGACGCCGCCGGCCCAGTCGCCGACCACCCGCTCGGCGACGAGCGTCTCCAGCAAGCGAGTTGCGGAGTGTTCGGTGCGCAGTCTCAGCCCCCCGTCCTTATGCAGGAAGTGAAACCGCCGGTCGCCCAGTGCGTACGACAGTGTCCGGGCGGCCTCGGCGCTCACCCCGCCATCGGGGAAGAACACGGTGGCGTGCCACCAGTGCTTCTCGGTGGTAATCGGAAGGTCCTCGTCGTCGACGTCCATGGTCGTGGGTACTCCTCGGTCGTGAGGCTTCGGGCGGATGAGGGGTGGTCAGGAAATGAGCAATGCGCGGGTCCAGCCGGTGGTGTTCATGCCGTCGAGTGCCAGGAGAGCACCCGCGCGGCCTTCCATGAAGCCGGGCTTGGACAACCGGTCGAAGTCGGCGCTCAGGCGCTTTTCCAGGTCTTCGATCAGTGGCGCGAACCGGGCCGGATCGGGACTGTCCTCGGCGACGGCGCGGGCGACGGTCAGCAGGCCGGACCATCCGTGACACAGCGAGGCGTCGGAGGTGCGGCCCAGGCGGTCCCGGTCGCCCAAGGCGCGTACGAAAGTGTCCTCCGCGGCGCGTCGGCGGGCCGGGTCACCCAAGGCGATTGCGGCCAGTTGCCGGGTACGGGCGATGCCGGGCTCCCCGTAACACCAAGACGGGCGTGCAACCTGCGCTGCGGGCGGCTGGTCGGCGGACAACTGGTCGCGAGTGATCCAGTAGGACTGGCCGTACCTGTCCAGCCAACGCGTGAACACCATGATGGCGTCATGCTGTCCCGGCACGTGGATGCCATGTCGGGCGGCGAGGGACAGCACAGCCAACGGGCCGGCGATGCCGTGTGCGACACCGTTGTTGCCGTGTCCACCGTGCATGTCCTCGCCAGCGGGCCCGGTCTTCGACCACCAGCCCGGCAGTTTCCGGCCCTCGATGCAGACCGGTTGTGACAGGGATACCAGGTAGGTCAGCACCTCCAGCAGCAGCGAGGCACCTTCGCGGGTCAGCAGCAGCGCGCCCAGCCCGCTCAAGCCGCGGATGAGGTCGAACTCCGAGAGATCCGGCAGCGACCCGCAAGCCTGCCGTCGGTGTGCCGCAGCCAGTCGGGTCGCCACGACGCAGTCGACGGCGTCCCGTACGTCGCGGTCGGCGCGCCCGGCACACCCGAGCACGAACTCCAGCGCCGGGGCGCCATGGAACAACGACGCGTTGCCTCCGGCGCTGACACCTCCCGTGACCCCCTGCGCCAAACTGCTTCGCGCGCACCCGAGGTCACCGCGTTCGAGATGCAGGAGCGCCACCCCGAGTGCGCCCTCGGACAAGTCCTGCGTCCCGGACGGGGTTGCCGTCATCTTCATCGGCGTGCCCGCAGGGAGATGACGACGCTGTGGGCACGACCACCGATCCAGCCGTCGGCATCCGGCGGCGGCGCGTCGTGCAGGACCGCGACGCCGGTCGGGGCGGCGGCAAGGTGGGTGCGCAGCAGGTCCAGGTGCATGTTCTGGCACAGGTCGAGCGGCAGTTGTCGATCGTCCTGGGCCAAGAGCACATGGTCGGGGACGCCGAACCGGCCCATCCAGGCATGCAGTTTCGCGGCCCACTCGTCCAACGTTGTGGTGCGGCCGGGCAACGTCCGGGCCGGCAACTTCCATCGGGCAGGCGCAAGGATCGAACGCCGGTAGTGAAGTGCGGGGGTGAACGGGAGGGCCCATGCCGCGCCCCAGTCGAACCACGTCACCTGCGGGGTCCCGGCGCGGCTGATCTCGGCCAGGAACCGGGCCAAGGGTGGGGTGTAGTTGTTCCACACGAAGTTGATCGCGGTCGGTGCGAGCAACTCCAAGTGTGTCCCGGTGGCGGCCTCGGCCAGATAGAGGCGGCCGTCGTGGAGGCCGACGGTCAGATCGGACGGGAACAACACGCCGTCCCCTCGGCGGCGAAACTCTCCGACGCTGACCACCCGGGGCAGCATTTGCGGGGCGCGGGTGAGCAGGTCGGCTGGGACGCGGCCGGCGTGGAAGGACAACTGGGCCACCTCCGCACCGAATTCGACCGTGGGCACGTCGGTGCACGTCGAGGCGCTCGGCGGGAACAGGTGCCAGAACCGGCCCGTCATCGATCCGGACGCGCGGGAAACGGTGGCCACCCGAAGGCGGAAGTCCCCGCAATCCAGAGCCCGGGTCGAGGCAGCCTGGACCTGCACGCACAGTTCGAGGTGGGGCGGGCCGACGGTCGGGTTACCCGCTGCAGCCTCCAACTGCTCGATCATTGCGCCGGAGAGCACAACCGATCTGCCGCCTTCGACGGCCGTAGTGCCGGCCAGTTCCAGAAGCAGGCGGTCCCGGCCCGTCATCGGGCGTGGCGGCTCGGAAAGTCGGCCGAACCCCTCGGGGAATCCCAGTCCCTTGTCGGGATCCGTCACCAGGTCCAACGGCACCTCGACGTCCTCGCCGAAGCGGTCGGCGAACTGATCGGTATAGCGCCGCCATGCCCAGGTCCCGGTTGGATACATGGCGAGCCTGGTCAGGACGGTCGCGGCGGTCTCCGCCTCCACTTCCACCGCCGCCGGCAGCCGGACCGAGGCGTCCAGCCACAGATCCGGCGCTCCTGTGCAGTTGCGCATACCCTCGCGCAGGTCGGGTGGCAGGGAGTCGGTTGGATCAACGACGGTGGCGGGGGCGCGCAGCGATGAACGCAGCAGCCGCAACCGCAACAGTTGGGCCGGCAGCCGAACCCGGCGGCGCTCGTCCGCCTCCGGGAATTCGGCGGCGAGCTTGTCCGTCAGGGCCGAGTACCGGATCGGTGACCGGGCCGCGTCGAGCACCAACGCGACCGCAGGCGTCAGCGCGAGTGAGAACTCGGATGCGCCCTCGGACGGAACGTATACGCGGCCTTTCCGTCGACTGGCCAGATTGTTGACGCAGACCTCGACGTCGGCCATCCGCTCGACGTCCCCCTCCCACTCGCTGATCGCCGCGTCGAGCGCCACGGGATCCGGCCGAGCAACTGCCTGGTGGCGGTCTCCGAAGCGGGCCTGTGCCACGTCGCCGAACTCCACCGGTGCGACGCCCGCGAACAGACCGAACGGGGTGGGACGTTGCGTGTACCTGATCGCGTATCGGGCGGTGGCAAGCGCCGCCCGGCGCGCCCGGCGTACCTCCGTCGATCGCCCGCGAATGATCGCTTGGACCTGCCGCGCCAGGTCGGGACTGGCGCCGGACACAGCCTGTCGAAACGCGTCGTCGGCCCACACCGCGCTCAGCCACGAACTCCAGTGTTCGAGAGGAGCCACGGGCCCCGGCCAAGGTGGCATGTCCGGCCCTGTGAGGTTCACCGCGGCGCGCAGCATCCCTTCGCCGGAACCCCGGTACCAACTGTGTCGTAAGCGCGTCATCACCTACACCGTTCCGAGGAGAAGAGGAGCGTGGGCCGAACAGGACCGTCCGTCCGGCCCACACCCTTGGGCGGACCTGGGCTAGGAGGTGGTGCAGGCGCTGGGGCAGGAACTCCCGCAGTTGTCACCCGTGCTGCACATCAGCACCGTCTCGGTCGCCGGCGTGTTCTCGATGATGGTGATGTCGAGCCGGAACGGGTCGTCGACGTCGGCGACATCGCCCTGGGGCGGCTCGACGCTCGACGCGATGGTCTGCGTGCTCATGTGTTGTACTCCTGATCCTTGTCGAAGAGACCCTGACGGGGACGCGCGGCCAGGCGCTGCTTGGTGCGACCGCACGGCCTGGCGTGGCCGGGCTCCGACTTCCGCAGCGCCCGGGGCGCAGCCGGCAGATGGGCAAAGGTCATCGCTTTATGTCCCGAGTCGAGCACACACCGCAACCGGGTGAAGGACAATGGCATGGCCCGATCCAGCACCGATCCCATGCGAGGGAGGCTGTCCCTGATGCCCGATCAGCTCCGCGACGAAATGCGGAAGGCGCGCAAGGCATCCGGCATGGTCTGGGCGAGGCTCGCGCGCGAGGCAGGGTTCGGCGAGGCGTACCTGCGCAACGTGGAGAACGGCAACCGGTCGGTGACCGTCGCCGTCGCGACCGCCTACGACAGAGTTCTGCGCACCGGCGGCACCTTCGCTGCGGCGCTGCACGAGACCGGTTCGACGATCGACAAGAACGTGCCGTGGGACCAGCCGGGGGGCCTGACGGTTCTCGCCGAGTTGCTGAACGGAAGCAGCGTGGATCGCAGAGGTTTCCTCTCGGCGGGGGCCGCACTCTCCGTCTCGGCAAGCAGTTGGTCCAAAGCCCTGGAGCGGATCCGGACGGCCAGGACGCCCGTGCCCCTCCCGGACGGTCCGGCCCTGTTGACCCATGTGAACGCCCGTCTGGATCACCTCAGGCATCTCGATGACGAACTCGGCAGCGGCGAGGTGTGTCAACTGGCGCGTGATGAACTGTCCTTGATCGTGAGGCTGATCACGTCGGGTCGCTACGACGAGGCAACGGTGGGCCGCCTGCATTCGACGGCGTCCGAAGCGGCTCGGCAGGTGGCGTGGAGCGCCTTCGACCAGGGCAGGCCCGGTATTGCCCAGCGCTTTTTCGACGGCTCCCTCCGAGCCTCCGCCGAGGCACGAGATCCGATCAGCGGCGCCTACGCACTGTCGTTCGCCGCGATCCAGTGCTACTCCACTCCGGGGCAGGCGGGTAGGGCGGTATCGCTTCTGGAGGCAGCGCAGGAACAGGTGAGGCGGAAGGCGACCCCACGCATGCACGCCATGTTGGCTGCCCGCATCGCCCGCGCCCTGTCGAAGACCGGCGCGAAGAAGGAGTGCGCTCACCAACTAGGCATCGCCCGGGCGGCGCTGGACAAGGGGAGGCACGACTACGACCCGCAGACCCTCTACTGGGTGGACTACGGCGAGATCGAAATGATCGCCGGCTCGTCCGCCCTGCAACTCGGCGACCCTGCCGAGGCGGTACGCCGCTTCGAGGCCGCCATGCAAGCGTCGTATCCCGGTGACGTCGAATATCCGCGAAGCAACGCGATCTACCTGGCCCGCGCCGCCGAGGCGCACCTGGCCATGCACGACCTGGACGCGGCGGTCGCCAACGCGCGCCATGCCTCCCGATGCCTCGGCTCGGTGGACTCCGCTCGCTCGGCCTCCGAGCTGAAGGGCCTTCGCGAACAGTTGGCGACACATACATCACACACGGCCGTACGCGAGTTCCTAGAGGTCGGGTAGACCAAGTACTCCACGCAAACGGGCAGTCACGACCTTCTCGTCCAACGCCAGCAGCGGCGTGATGCCGAGCCTGTAAGCGGCAGCGAGATTCTCCTCGCTGTCATCGACGAACAGACACCGCTCAGCCGACACGCCGAGCTTGTCGAGCACCAGGCGAAAGATGGCGGGATCGGGCTTGCGCACTCCGTGCTCCGCGGAGAAAACGACCTCGTCGAAGGTGTTGTGCAGATCGAACCCCGCGTAAGGATCGTACGGTTCCCGCCCGAGGCTGTTCGACAACACCGCGGTCTTGATCCCGGCATTCCGCGCCTGTTGCGCCACCTTGAGCACCTGGTGGGCAGGGAAGGCATCGTGGAGATAGCGGGCGATCAGGTTGTCGGGAGCAACGTCGATCAGGGCGGCGAACCCTTCGTTCCAGTCGATCTGGGTGATCGCACCGAGTTCGAGTTGTCGGAAGAGTTCCTGCCCCCGCGGGTCGGCCCAGGCACGAAGGAAAGTCCCCCGCGTGATCTTCTCCCGGTCCTCGAAGCACGAGATCACCTCGACCATGTTGAAGGTCAGGACCCCGAAGAAGTCGAAGATCATGCCGTCGTATGTGGACCCCGAAGATGTCGCCATCCTCGAAGACTACGATCCGTGGGTACATTGCAGCACTGCCTGTGCGTACGTATCCCTCGGCCCGCGACAACTTCCGGCTCGAACCCCATTCAGCCCGGCCGGCGCTTGAGGCCCCCGCGAACCGACCCGTTCCGGGAGCCCCAACCGCCGCCAAGGATCAGGCGGTCAACCCCGCCAACCGGAGTTGCACACCCACCGCGTCCAACAAACGCGCGCGCTGGCCCCACTGCCACCCGGGAACCGTCCAGTCCCCGTCCAGCATCGAGATCGACACCGCCCCCTTGGAGATCGCGGTGGTGTCGGCGTTCGACACCGTCTCCTTGAAGTCGGGGTTCAACCCGAGCGAGAGCTTGTAACAGGAGTCGCAGGAAGCGTCCTTGACGTAGACGACGGCCAACGGGTCCCCCTCCCCGACATTGGTCATCTGCACCTTGCCGGTCGGCTTCGCCGGGTAGTTCACGTTCAGCGTCGTGTGCGCGGGCAGCACCGGGCCGTTGCGCTTGCCCGAGGATGCCAGCCGGTCCACCAGCTTCACCGCAAAGGACAGCGCCTGCGGCATCTGCGGGAACGGGTTGCGCGGGTCGGCCTGGCTGTACTCCGCGCTGAACGCGACCGCCGGAACCCCGTGCTCCGCAGCGGTGATCGACGCCCCGACGGTGCCCGAGTGGTTCGCCGTGGAGCCGATGTTCTGGCCGGGGTTGATCCCCGTCACGACCAGGTCGGGCTGCTTGTCCTTGAACACGTTCGCGAGCCCGAACGCGACCGAGTCGGCCGGCGTCCCCTCCACCGACCAGATGCCGGGCTCGACCTCCGACGCCTTGACGATCGAGCCGGGAGTCGCGTTGATGCCCGTGCCCTTGCCCGACTGGTCGGTGGCGGGCGCGACGATCACCGCGTCGTGGCCGGCCGCCTTGAGCGACTTCTGCAGGGCGCGAATGAACGGCCCCTGCTGACCGTCGTCGTTGCTCATCAGGATGTTGAGCTTGCGCGCGGGTTGCGCGGGCGACGTGCCGCTCGCCACCGCGGCGGGCGCACTCGCCGCGAGCAGCGCCGCCGCGGTGGCGGTCGCCGCGAGCGTCAAGGAGTGTTTCCTGCCCGAACGGGCCGTACCGAACATGGCCATCTCGTCCTCCGTACGCGAGAAGGTCTGCTGACTGAATTCCGCGAGGCGATGCCTCGCGCCCCGTGTGCAAAGCGGAACAGGCTGTGCGCGACTCACGACCGACCCCCACCGACAGGTGGGTGCGTGGGTGGGTCGATCGGTCGGCGCACCGTGTACGGAGGGGTGAATCGGACGGAATGCACCCTGCGATTCGACACGTGTCAGCCGGCGGATAGCGAAAATAAGGTCATCGGTCGGACATTGCAATGCCCAAGGCCGCCCCCGACCACTACGGCATCGATCGATCACCGATGCGTCGCCCCGACGCTCGCCTCTGGCCAAAGCCCTTGCGCCGAACATAATCTGACGCCGCATCAGCAGCCACGACCGGGCGGAGCCTCGAATGATCCTGGACGGCAAGACGGTGATCGTGTCGGGCGTGGGCCCGGGGCTGGGGCGCAGGGTGGCCCTCGCCGCCGCCCGCGACGGCGCCAACGTCGTACTCGGCGCGCGCACCGAGGCCAATCTGATCGATACCGCCGAGGAGATCGACCCGACCGGCAAGCGCGTCGCGTGGGCCGTGACGGACATCACCGCGCACGACACGTGCCAGGCCCTGGCCGACCTCGCTGTCGACCGCTTCGGGACGGTCGACGGGTTGGTCAACTGCGCGGCACTGGACAACGTCTTCGGCGGCCTGGAGAGCACCGCCTTCGACGAGTTGCGCAAGGTCGTCGAGGTCAACCTCGTCGGCAGCCTCGCGATGACCAAGGCCGCCCTTCCCGCGCTCAAGGACGGCGGCGGCGCCGTCGTGTTCATCAACACGCAGTCCCAGCTCGTCCCCCCGCCCGAGGCCCCGCAGATGGCGTACGCCGCGTCCAAGGGCGGCCTCACATCGGCCATGTACGCGCTGTCGCACGAGCTGGGCCGATACCGCATCCGCGTCAATTCGGTCGCCCCGGGCTGGATGTGGGGACCGCCCGTCGAAAGCTTCGTCAACTACCAGGCGCAGGCAACCGGCACGCGGGCCGCGGAAGTTCTCGCGGGACTCGTGGCGCCGATGGCCCTGCCCGACATGGCCACCGACGCCGACGTGGCCGAAGCCGTCGTCTTCTTCCTCTCGGACCGCGCCAAAGCCATCACCGGCCAGATGCTGCTGGTCAATGCGGGCCACGTGGTCCGGTAGCCGCCCCACGCGCGCCACATTCGGAATTCAACACGATATCGGTCAAAAGGGATGCAAGCGGCACTCATGACACGCCAGTTGGGCACGGGCGTCATCCGAAAAGATCACCTCACGGATAACCCCACCTGTTCGGGGGCATGAATGCCGCCATGTTGGGGCTGCCGAACACCATTCACGCGCTTCTCTTCGATCTCGACGGGGTCTTGACCCAGACGGCCAAGGTGCATGGCGTCGCCTGGAAGGAGATGTTCGACGCGTATCTGCGCGAACGCGACGGCGACTCCTTCACGCCCTTCGACCCCAGACGGGACTACGACACGTTCGTGGACGGCAAGCCGCGCCTGGACGGCACGAGGTCCTTCCTCCAGTCGCGCGGCATCGAACTGCCCGAGGGCCACGACGACGATCCGCCGGGGACGCACACGCTGCGCGGTCTGAGCAATGCCAAGAACGACCTCGTGCTGAAGCTGATCCACGACCGCGGGGTCGAGGTGTACGACGGCTCGGTCCGCTACGTGCACGCCGCGCGCGCCGCGAAGCTGCCGTGCGCGGTGGTGTCCTCCAGCGCCAACTGCGAGGACGTGCTGCGCGCGGCCAGCATCCACGACCTCTTCGACGCGATCGTCGACGGCGTGGTGGCCAAGCGTGACGGGCTCAAGGGCAAGCCGGCGCCCGACACGTTCCTCGCCGGCGCCGCCGCGCTCGGCATCGCCCCCGCGAACGCCGCGGTGTTCGAGGACGCGCTCGCGGGCGTCGCCGCCGGCCGCGCGGGAGACTTCGGCTACGTGGTGGGAGTGGACCGGGTCGGTCAGGCCGAGGCGTTGCACACCCACGGCGCAGACGTGGTCGTCGAGGACCTCGACGAGCTGACGAACGGCACGACCCCACCGGAGGCCAAGGCATGACCAGCGGACGCACCTATACGGTCGAGCCGTGGGGGATCACCGAACAGGCCCTCGACTTCGACCATCTCCCCCAGGCCGAATCGGTCTTCGCGCTCTCCAACGGGCACATCGGTCTGCGCGCCAACCTCGACGAGGGGGAGCCGCACGGCCTCCCCGGCACCTACCTCAACGGCGTCTTCGAGCTGCGACCGCTGCCCTACGCGGAGGCCGGCTACGGCTATCCCGAGTCCGGCCAGAGCGTCATCAACGTCACCAACGGCAAGATCATCCGCCTGCTCGTCGACGACGAACCGTTCGACCTGCGCTACGGCCGGACCCAGGACCACGAGCGCTCGATCGACTTCCGCGAAGGCGTACTGCATCGCCGCGCGCTGTGGACCTCGCCCGCCGGCCGCACGATCCGCGTGGTGTCCAAGCGCCTGGTCTCGCTCACTCAGCGCTCGATCGCCGCGATCGAGTACGAGATCGAGCCGATAGACGGCTCGGCCCGCATCGTGCTCCAGTCCGAGTTGGTCACCAACGAGGAACTCCCGTTGCCCAACGCGGACCCGCGCGCGGCCGCCGTCCTGGAGGCGCCGCTGCGCGCCGAGGAGCACACCCACAACGGCACGAAGGCGATCCTGGTCCACCGCACCGAGCACAGCGGCCTGCGCGTCGCGGTCGGCATGGACCACGAGATCTACGGCCCCGAGAGCATGTACGTGGAGACCGAGAGCGCCGACGACCTGGCCCGGTTCAGCGTCACCACGGTGTTGGAGCGCGGCCAGAAGCTGCGGATCGTCAAGTACATCGCGTACGGCTGGTCCTCGACGCGCTCGCTGCCCGCGCTGCGCGACCAGGTCGCCGCCGCGCTGACCGCCGCGCGCTACACCCAGTGGGACGGGCTCGTCGACGAGCAGCGGGGCTACCTCAAGCGCTACTGGGACGCCTCCGACATCGAGGTCGAGGGTGACATCGAACTGCAACAAGCGGTGCGCTTCGCGATGTTCCACGTGTTGCAGGCGGGCGCGCGGGCGGAGGAGCGGGCCATTCCGGCGAAGGGCCTGACCGGCCCCGGCTACGACGGACACTGCTTCTGGGACACCGAGGTGTTCGTCCTGCCGGTGCTGACCTACGCCCTGCCCCACGCGGTCGCCCAGGCCCTGCGCTGGCGGCACTCCACGTTGCCGCTCGCCCGCGAGCGCGCGGCCCAACTGGGGTTGGCCGGCGCGCTGTTCCCGTGGCGCACGATCCGGGGCGAGGAGTGTTCGGGCTACTGGCCCGCGGGCACCGCCGCGTTCCACATCGGGGCCGACATCGCGGTCGCGGTCGCGCGCTACGTACGCGTCACCGGAGACCGGGACTTCGAGCGCGACTACGGCCTGGAGATCCTGATCGAGACGGCCCGGATGTGGCGTTCGCTGGGCCATCACGACGCCGCGGGTCTGTTCCGGATCAACGGCGTGACCGGCCCCGACGAGTACAGCGCGATCGCCGACAACAACGTGTTCACCAACCTGATGGCGCAGACCAACCTGCGCGCGGCGGCCGACTCGGTGGCCCGACACCCGCACGAGGCCCGGGCGCTCGGCGTGGACGACGAGGAGACCGCGAGCTGGCGCGACGCCGCGCACGCGATGTACATCCCCTACGACGAGGACCTGGGCATCCATCCCCAGGCCGACGGCTTCACCAAGCACCGGGTGTGGGACTTCGAGAACACTCCCGAGGACCACTACCCGCTGATGCTGCACTATCCGTACTTCGACATCTACCGCAAGCAGGTCGTCAAGCAGGCCGACCTGGTGCTCGCGATGCAGGTGCGCGGCGATGCGTTCACCGACGAGCAAAAGCGCCGCAACTTCGACTACTACGAGGCCCTGACGGTCCGCGACTCGTCGCTGTCCGCGTGCACGCAGGCGGTCATGGCGGCCGAGGTCGGTCATCTCGAACTCGCCTTGGACTACACCGCCGAAGCGGCGCTGATGGACCTGCACGACCTCGCCAAGAACACCAAGGACGGCCTGCACATAGCGTCCCTCGCGGGCACGTGCCTGGCCCTGGTCGCGGGCTTCGGCGGGTTGCGCGACCACGAGGAGTTCCTGTCCTTCAAGCCGCGCCTGCCGGTCGGCCTGACCCGGCTCGCGTTCTCGCTCTCGGTGCGCGGGTGCCGACTGCGGGTGGAGACGACGCACGAGCAGACCACGTACACGCTGCGCGAGGGCGAGGACTGCCCGATCCTGCACCACGGAGAGAAGCACGTGCTCACCCCGGGCAAGCCGGTCTCGCTGAGCATCGAGCACCTGCCGCGCGACACCGCGCCCGGGCAGCCGAAGGGTCGCGCCCCGGTCCGCCGCGAGAGCGCCCCGGACGCGCACGTGATGGGCCCCTCCCCGAGCTGACCCCCTTTCGCGCGGCGCCGTCGGGGACCGAGACCGGTCCTCGACGGCGCTGCGGTGTGTGCGGGGGCCGGGAGCTCGGGTGAGTCCGGGGCCTGGCCTTGACGTCGACGTCAAGGTCTACCGTCGGGTCATGCGCATCGGAGAACTGGCGGAGCAGGTGGGGACGAGCACTCGGACCCTGCGCTACTACGAGCAACGCGGGCTCCTGCGGGCCCGCCGCACGAGCAGCGGATACCGCGACTACGACCAGGAGGACGCCCGCCTGGTCCGCGAGATCCGCGCGCTCCTGGGCATCGGGTTCGACCTGGAGGAGACCCGTCCGTTCGTGGAGTGCCTCCAGGCGGGACACGACACGGGCGACGAGTGTCCGGCGTCGGTCGCGGTGTACCGCAGGAAACTCGACGAGTTGGACGCGTGCATCGACCGGATGCAGTCGGTACGCGCCCACCTGGCCGCCCAGCTCGACCACACCGAGCGCGCCCACTCGCGCGCCGCCGAGGCGGCCGCGACGTTGCCCGCGCCGCCGGAGCCCCTGTGCGCACTGACCCAGGGTCCACACCCGATCGCACCCCCGGCCGCACGCCCGAACGCGAAGGAAACCCGATGAGCGACACCGTGCACGACGCGACCGACGCCGACTTCACCGACACGGTCCTGAGGGCCGACCGGCCGACCCTGGTCGAGTTCACCGCCGACTGGTGCCCCCCGTGCCACCAGATGGCACCGGTCCTGGAGGAGATCGCCCGGGAGCAGCCCGGCCTGGCCGTGGTCAAGCTCGACGTGGACCGCAATCCCGAGACCACGGCGCGCTACGCCGTGCTGTCCATGCCCACGTTCATCGTCTTCGAAAAGGGTGAGCCGGTCCGGCAGTTCGTCGGCGCCCGAGCCAAGCGCCGCGTACTGGCCGAACTCGCCGACGTGCTGGGCGAGGCATCGCTCGCTCGGTAGATTCCGGGCATGGCCACTTCCCGCCGGATCACCTTCCTGACCGACTACGGGCTCACCGACGGGTTCGTGGCCGCGTGCCACGGGGTGATCGCGCGGATCGCGCCCGACGCACGGGTGGTGGACGTCGGGCACCTGGTGCCGGCGGGCGACGTCCGGGCCGGGGCGCTCGTGCTCGCGCAGACCCTGCCGTACTTTCCGGCCGACAGTGTGCACGTCGGGGTGGTCGACCCCGGAGTCGGCACCGCCCGGCGCGCGATCGTGGTGGTCGCGGGCGGCCACTTGCTGATCGGGCCGGACAACGGGCTGCTGATGTGGGCCGCACGCGCCCTCGGCGGGGTGACCGAGGTGCGGGAGATCGCCGCTCCGGCACTGACCCTGGAGCGGGTCTCGCGCACCTTCCACGGCCGCGACGTGTTCGCGCCGGTGGCCGCGCACCTCGCGCTCGGTACGCCCGTCGCCGAGGTCGGGCCGGTGCTCGCGGATCCGGTGTGGTTGCCCGAGCCCGCGCCGGGTGAGGTGCTCACGGTGGACCACTTCGGCAACGTGCAACTCGCGCTCACGATCGCGGGGTTGGCCGGCGCCGACGTGTTGCGCGTCGAGGTGCACGGCGGCACCTACTCGATTCCCTTGCGTGGCACGTTCGGTGACGTGCCGTCAGGTGAACTCGTCGGCTACGAGGACTCGTCCGGCCTGCTCGCGCTCTCGGTCAACGGCGGCGACGCCGCCCGACGGCTCGCGGTGCGAGCCGGCGACCGGGTCGACGTACGGGCCGACCGAAGGCGGCCTGCTAGCTGAAGTCGGGCTTCACGTCGCCCACCGAGATCGAGTCGAGCGCCACCTTGCAGGAGTCGCCCGCGCCGCACGTGAGCGCGACGTCGTTCGCACCCTCCTTGAGGGTGACCTTGTTCCACGTACCGGTGGTGCTGTTGGGCGTGCCGTAGGACTTGAGTTTCGCCTTGTTCTTGGTGTCCGTGCCGTTCACCACGATCGACAGGTTCTGGGTGTCGCCCTTCGCGGCGGCGTTGACGAACTTGACCGACAGGTAGTACACACCCGCCTTGGGCGCGTTCACCTTGACGGTCACCGTCGAGCCGGGTGCCTCCATGTTCAACATCCCGGAGCCGGTCGAGTTGGGCACCGCGCCGACCGGGGCCGCGCCGCCGCTCGGCGAGGCATCCTCGGCCTCGACGGTGACGAGCTTGCCGTCGGACGCGGTGGAGGGGGCCGAGGTCGGCTTGTCGGGCTGCGCGGGGGCCGCCGCCGTCTGCCCGCTGGGCGTGGGCGCCACCGTCTCTTTCTCCTTCTTGTCGCCGTCGCTCTTCGTCAACAGGACGGCCGCGATCACGCCGATCACGACCAGGATGGCCACCGTCGCGCCGATCACCGCACCGCGGCCGCCGCTCCCACCGCCACGCCGCTGCGGCGGCTGCGGTTCACGGGGCGGAGCACCGGCGTGCTCGTGCCGGGCCGGCACCGCGGCCTGCGGCTGGGTCTGCGCGGCCGGCGGGGGCTGACCGTAATTCATCTGCCCGACCTGCACGTATTGCGGCATCATCCGATTGGCGGGAGAACCGTACGCTCCGGTTGTCCCTGCTCCCTCGGCCGGTTCCTCGCCCGGCGCGGGCCGGTACAGGTACCCGTACGGGTCTTCGGGTTCACCGTTGGTACCCGCCGTCATCGGGTGATCCTCCCTACGTTCGCCAGGCAATACTTTGAACAAACCAAGGCATCACACTAACGGGCGACGGACAGGGCACGTGGCGATGTCCGCGTGACGGGACTGTCACGAAAAGGCCGTGCTGCGGCGTACGGTGGCCGGCCGCACACGTGCGTGAGCCCAGTGCTCACCGGTGTCGACGCACTCGCGCCCCCCACGTGCGGCTGCGGTGGAACCACTGCGTCCGGGCGAGGTCTTCGCCGTCGTTTCGCAGCGATTTCGTTACCCGGCGCGACGCTGGGCCCGATCCCGACGGCGCTTGTTGGCGTACATGTGCTCGTCGGCGATCCGCAGCAGGTCCTCGGGTTCGGCCGCCTCCTCGGCCCACCCGATGCCGAAGCTCGCCCCCTCCAACGGGACCGCGAGCCCCTCGGCCGGGATCGGCAGGGACAGCGCGCGGCGCAGGCGCACCGCCATCTCCTCGGCCTCCTCGCGGCCGATCCCGTCGGCGAGCACGACGAACTCGTCACCGCCGAGCCTGGCCACGGTGTCGCCCTCGCGTACCGCCGCCGTGAGCCGTTCGGCGACCGCCTTGAGCACGACGTCGCCTATGTGGTGTCCGAAGTTGTCGTTGATGTGCTTGAAGCCGTCCAGGTCGCAGAACAGCAGCGCGACACCGCGCCGCTCCATCGGCGGCGGATCGTCGACGACCACCACCGCGCCTTCCGGGACACTCAGGATCTGGCCGGCGGGCACCGCCCACTCGTCGGCGTACGGCGCGCGGCCGTCGACCGACGGCACACTCGCGCCGGCCGCCCTTGCCGACACGCCCGCGACCAGGCCGAACCGGGCGGCCAGCCGGGCCCGCAGCTCGCGCCCGTTGGGCAGTCCGGTGAGCGGGTCGTGGCTGGCCTCGTGCACGAGCGCCTGCTCGCGTTGCTTGCGGTCCTCGATGTCCTCGACGTGGGTCAGCCCGAACCGCAGGTCACCGAGCCCGTCCGCGACCTGCGACGTGCGCAACGAGACCCAGCGATACGTACCGTCGCTGCGTGCGAGACGCAGCTCCGTACAGCCCGCCACCGGGACGGTCCCGCCCAGGTGTCCACCGAGCAGCGGGCGATCCTCGGGGTGCGCCAACGCGCCCAGCCCGAGCCGCTTGAGCACCGGTGCCGGATAGCCGAGCATCCGGCACAGGGCGTCGTTGGCGCGCAGCAGTTGTCCCTGTTCGTGTCCGCGCACCCCGGTCATCACCATGCCGCTGGGGGCGTACTCGAACGCCTGCCGAAAGCTCTCCTCGCTCGCCCGCAGCGCGAGCTGCTCGCGCTCCAGCCGGGCCACCGCGCGCAGCATCTCGCTGCGCAGCCGGGCGTTGTCGACGGCTATCGCGGCCTGCGCGGCGAACATCCCCAGCACCTCGCGCCGCCACGGCGCGGGCCGCAGGCCGTCCACGGGCAGATCGACGGACAGCACGCCGACCAACTCGCCCTCGGGAGTGTGCAGCGGCGCGAGCAGCGCGTCGCGCGGATGCCACGCCTCCGGGTCGTCGCCGACCGGCACGTCGGGGATCCAACTGGGCACGTCGCCGACGTCGGACAGGCCCGTACGGTGCCCGAGGAAGCGCAGCGGGCCCCACGGTTCGGCGGCGGCCAGGATCCGGTCCCAGCCCTCGCGCGAGCCGATCTGGCCGGCAATCGCCTTGCGCAGGTCGTCGTTGCCCGCAACCGCGGCGACTTCCAGGTCGGCGTCGGAGCGGACGAGATTGACCGCGGCGACCCCGAATCCGAGGCCGGACACCACTCCGTCGACTACGGCTTGGAGGGTGTCCTTGAGGTCGCGCGTGGCGTTGAGGTCGGCGACGACGCGGTTCAAAAGGCGCAGAGTCGCCAACCGGACGTGGGTCTCCGTCTCGGCTGTCATGGGTCTCCCCCAGGGGTCGACGCCGGTGTCTTCTGAACAGATATCGTCTGTTTACCAGAGAAACTGAATCACAGTGGGCTTCGCATTGGCGACGTTCCGTCATCGATCCGGCTGTCACTGTGAGCCACTTCACGCTTCGTACCGTATCGACTCGAACCGCCGGACCGGCCCGGAACACCGCCCTCCGCAGGCACCCAAGGCGCATCGTACGAGGCCGGAGTGCATCTTCGCGGGCGATCGCCAGGGATCGGTCGATCGAGCTGACGCTCAATCAGAAATGCGAAGAGGGACGCGCTGTGCGTCAGGACACTGAGGCACAGCCGGTGGGGACCGACGTCGTCGGACCCACTCCCCGCCGGGCCGCCGGCGCCCCTGTGGTGCGTCCGTCGAGCATCCGTACGACCTCGCCCACGCGCCACAAGCTCCCCGTACGACTCGTCGAAACGCCGCGCGGACGACGGAAGTGGACCCCAAGCGCCGACCTGCCTGCCGGGGATGCCTCCGCGACCGACCGGCCCACGCCTCGAGGCCGGCCACAGCACCCGCGTCCGTGCTCCGAAGAGTCCGCGCGATCGGCGGCGAACGTCGAGGATCGGGCCGCTGCCCGGCCTATACGCGTGACGCGCATACCCTGTAGCCGTGTCCAAGCAAGCCCCGCCTCCGGTCGAGGCATTCGCATTCAAGGCCGCTTTGTCCCGATTTGCCGCCGGCGTCGTTCTGGTCACCGCCCGCGAGGGCGAACCGGGCGAAGGGCCCACGGACGACGTGGGCATGACCGCCACGGCGTTCATGTCGGTGTCGCTCGAACCACCGCTGATCCTGATCAGCCTGCGCCGCGAGGCACGCATGCGCGACGTCCTGGACGAACAACCCAGATGGGCGGTGTCCCTGCTCTCCCAGGCCCAACGCCACGTGGCCGGCCGCTTCGCCATCCCGGGCCGGGTCAGCGACCGCCTGCTCTTCGCCGACATCCCCCACCAACGAGGCGAACTCTCCGGCGCCCTCCTGGTAGGCGGGGCCCTGGCCACCCTGGAATGCGAAACCCACCAGGTGGTGGAAGCCGGCGACCACATCCTGTACATCGCCCAAGTCCTCACAGCGAACCTCCCAAGCCCGGAAGGCCACCCCTTGATCCACTTCAAGGGCCGCTACAAAAACCTCACCCAGTAGCCACACCCCCACCCAACCCACATCCAGCCCGTCCGGCGTTTGAGGACACCCC
>NZ_WWJX01001604.1 GCF_009865215.1 Streptomyces sp. SID3343
CGGGTCGCGCCCGGGCTGGTGCGGATGATGGCCGGCTGGGACCGGCAGCCCGCCCTCGTGCTGGGCCGCTGCCTCGACATCCTGGCGGGCAACGCCCTCGGCGACGCGCTGTTCGGCACCGCCGCGGACCGCAACCTGGTCCGCCTGGTCTTCCTCGACCCCGCGGGCCGGGATTTCTACCCGGAGTGGGACCGGGTGGCCGCCAACACGGTCGCCGGTTTGCGCTCGGCGGCGGGGGCGGACCCGAACGACCCGCGACTCACCGCACTGGTCGGCGAACTCTCCATGAAAAGCCGGGAGTTCTCGCGCCTGTGGGCCCGCCACGACCTGCGCCGAAAGACCGGCGAGGCCAAACGGTTCAACCACCCCCTGGTCGGCAACCTGACCCTGACCTACGAATCCCTGACCATCAACAGCGACCCGGGCCAACAACTGGTCGTCTACGAAGCGGAACCGAACAGCCCCTCCGCACACGCCCTGACCCTCCTGGGCAGCCTGACGGCCCCGGCCCGCCCGACCACCCCACCGACCCACCGCAGGGCGGACCGGTAGGCAGACCACCCGAACCGCGCCCTCGCCCCCTCAAACGCGGAAAGGGCACAACGAGAGCCCCCATCGACCGACCTCGTCGATGCGCACCCTCGTCGTGCCCTGCCCCCTGCACTACCCGGCGCGGCCGCAGCCCGAAAACAAGCCCCGAATCCGCCCCACTACCGACACACCTACCGGTAGTTGACGTACTGCAACGCGAAGTCCAGGTCCTTGCCCTTGAGCAGCGCGATGATCTCCTGGAGGTCGTCCCGGTTCTTGGACGACACCCGCAGCTCCTCGCCCTGGATCTGCGCCTTGACGCCCTTGGGGCCCTCGTCGCGGATGATCTTGGAGACCTTCTTCGCGTTCTCCTGGGAGATGCCCTCCTGGATGGACGCGAAGATCTTGTACTCCTTGCCGGACACCTTGGGCTCTCCGGCGTCGAGCGACTTCAGCGAGATGCCGCGCTTGATCAGCTTGCCCTGCAGCACGTCGAGGATCGCGCTGACGCGCTCCTCGGAGTTGGCGCGCATCTCGATCTGCTCGCCGGTCCAGCCGATGTGCGCGCCGATGTTCTTGAAGTCGAACCGCTGCGAGATCTCCTTCGAGGTCTGGTTCAGCGCGTTGTCGACCTCCTGGCGGTCGACCTTGGACACGATGTCGAAAGAGGAGTCAGCCAAGGTTCGGATTCGCTTTCTGTGGGATCTGAGTGGGAGGGAAACGCAACCCCTCCAGCCTAGAGCGTCCCCGAAACCCCGTCCCCGCCCCCGCAGCCACGCCGACCCGGATACCGAGTGGCGAACCACCCCGGGTGGTCCGCTATTGTTGTCCCCGTCGCGCCGCAAGGCGCACACGGCGGGTTGCCCGAGTGGCCAAAGGGAGCAGACTGTAAATCTGCCGGCTTATGCCTACGTTGGTTCGAACCCAACACCCGCCACACCGAGACGAAGGCCCCTGACCAGCGGAGACGCGGTCGGGGGTCTTTGTTGTTCTCGGGGGTGGTCGGCTTTTTGAGAACCGTTGGTTGGGCTCCGGCGTGGTTACCGGGAGGGCGTTCTCGTCGAGGGGGCGTTCGGGTCGGCAGACGGGACGAGGCTTTTGCAGGTCAGCCACATCAGTGAGTCGGCTCCCGGGGGTGTCAGCGACGACTGTGTCGTGGCTTCGGAGCGCTTTGTTCTGGTGCTCGACGGGGCCACTGCGAACGGGTTGGCGACCGGGTGCGTGCACGATGTGCCGTGGGTGGTGAGCCGTCTTGCCGCGCAGATCTCCGGGCGGTTGATCGCCGACGGGGAGGCGCCGCTCGCCGATGTGCTTGCGGAGGGGATCGGGGCGGTGTGCGGGTTGCATGCCGATACGTGTGATCTGGGGAATCCGGACAGTCCGTCGTCGACCGTGGCGATGGTGCGCCATCGGGGTGCGGTGGTGGACTATCTCGTGCTGTGTGACTCGCCGATCGTGATCGAGGCGACGGCCGGTGACGTCCGACTCGTGCGGGACGACGCCATGGAGCGTTTGCCCGGGCAGTCGCCCGAGATTCTGCGGGACGTGCGCAATCGGCCGGGCGGGTTTTGGGTCGCGAGCACCGAACCCGAGGCGGCCAAGCACGCGGTCGTCGGGTCGATCCCCGCGGCCGACGTCCGGCGGGTGGCGGTCATGACCGATGGGGTGTCACGACTTTTCGAGTGGTACGGGTGGTCGCTGGGCCGGCTCCTCGGTGAACTTGCGGACGCCGGGCCCGCGGCGCTGGTGGCGTCGGTTCGGGAGGCTGAACGGCGGGCTCCGGTGGGGCGGTTCCCGGGCAAGCGGCACGACGACGCGACGGTTGCTCTTTGTACTCACTTCGATCCGTTCGGTCCGTAGCGCGGGGCCGGGGCCGGCGGAGGCGGCAAGGGGCTGTGGCGGGCTGCGAGCCGACCCCGCCGCCGTTGCGCCGCTCCGTTTCGGGTCCGCCGTCGACCTGCCGGGCGCCGCGCCCATGTCATCCCGCCCCCGCATTGCCGTCGCGCCGGGCCGTCAGAATGGCTCACCACACCACCCGAGGAGTCGATGAGCATGGTCAACGCCGAAGAGCCGGTGTCCAAGGAACTGGTCGACTACTGCGCCGGCCTGCCCGGAATGGTCGTCGGTGCGTCCGTGCTGCTGCATGATCGGCACGGGAACATCGTCGTGGTCGAGCCCAACTACAAGCCGGGGCTGGACATCCCCGGTGGTATGGCCGAGGCGGGGGAGGCACCGCACGAGACGGCCGGCCGTGAGGTTCGTGAGGAGATCGGGCTCGATGTGGTGGTGGGGCGGCTTTTGGCCGTGTGTACCACCACCGCCGAGACGTTCGGGCGGGTCGTGCTCGACTTCGTGTTCGACGGGCCTGTGCTGACGGACGATCAGGTCGCCGGCCTCCGGGCCACGGATGCCGAACTCGACGCCGCGTTCGTGCTGATGCCCGACGAGGCGCTGCCGCGCTTCGCGCCTCGGACCCGTCGTCGGATCTCGGTCGCCCTGGAGGCGTACGCCTCGGGGGCGTGCCTGTACGTCGTCAACGGTCGCGAGTATCGGCCGCGGAAGAAGCGGATCTGGCACGAGGGTGCGGCCGTGCCCGCCGGTACGCCCGTCGGCCGCGCCGCGGGCTGGCTGTTCGATCCGGACGGCCGGGTGCTCCTGGTGGTCGACCCCGACGGCGGCTACGTACTGCCCGGCGGCGGCGCCGAGCCCGAGGACGCCGACCCGCTCGCGACCTTGGCCCGGGAGGCGGCCGAGGAGGCCAACGCGGTACTGGGCGCGACCACCCACGTTGGCTACCTCGCCGACCCCGACGGCGGCGACGTTCGCTCCCGCACCGCTGCCCGGCTCGTGTCGCTCGGCCCGCTGACCCCCGACCCCGCCACCGGCTGGTCGTGGAGCCGCGCCCTGGTCACCCCGCGCCGCGCCGCCGAACTCCTCGGCGACGGCTACGAGGCCCGCCTGCCCCAGGCTTTGGCCGCCCAGCGGCTCGCCCACGAACGTCTGGGCGTACCGATCCTCGACAACGACAGCCGCGTCGACGTACCGGCCGAGGGCGTCACCTTCGTGAGCGGGGATGTGTTCGAGGCGAGCGATGCGTCCGAGCGGACCGATGTCTGCGACACAGAAGCCCCCGACACTCCCCGGGGACGGTGACGGTGACCATCACAACACGTGGTTGAGATGCCTGCTCAGATCGCCCACGTAGTCCGTGATCATGTGCCGGCCCACGAACCGCCAGGCGCCGTCGGCGCGTTCGAACGTGTCGTGGTAGCGACCGGTGAAGATCGGCTGGAGCGGGAAGTCGGCGAGCGACTGGAACACCGTGACGTAGCTGCGGCACGTGCCCGTACCCGCCTCGTCGTCCACGTCGAGCACGAGATTCGTGGTGACGTGACGGGTGTGCGGCGTGCCGTTGTCGGGGTAGCGGCGGGTCCACGCCTCGTACATCCCGCGCGCCGCGTCCGCGCCCGCGATCCGTACGTCCCGGCCCTCGGAGGTGATCGTGGCGTGCGCGAACAACTCGCCCGCCCCCGCGTAGTCACCGGCGTCGATGCGCTCCGCGTACAGCCCGATCAGGTTCGGAATCGCGTGATATCCGGACAACATGTCGCCACCTCTCGTCGGCACCGCAACCAGCGAGCCGACGGTAGCTGACACCGCGTCAGATGTCCTGATCAAGACTCTCGCAGGCGACCCGCAGCCACCGGGGGATCCGGTCCCGAAGTCGCCCCCGCCCGGTCAAACCCCCCGGATGTCCTTCGTCAACTCCAGCAACTCCGCCTCCCGGTCCGCCCGTTCGCGCGGCCACCCCGGCGCGTCCGGCCGGGTCTGCCAAGGATGCGGCCCCGCCAACGGCCGATACTCGACGCCCAACGCGTCCAACCGCGCCAGATGCGCCGACACCAACCGGCCCTCGAATTCCGCGTAGTCACCGGGGCCCGACCACACCGCCTCGGCGAACGCGCACAGCCGCGGGTAGGCCATGTAGTCGATCCGTCGGCCCGAGTCCATGAACTCGGTCCAGATCTGCGCTTGTCCGCCGAGCACCCGCGCGGCCTCCGCCTCGGTGAGCTCCGACGGCACGGGCCGGAAGGCGTAGATGTCCGCGAGCGTCAGCAGCACGCCCACCGGGGTCGGCTCGTCCGGGTGATCGCCCTGTCGATAGTCCAGGTACACGGACGTATCGGGGCATGCCACCACGTCGTGCCCGGCCCGAGCCGCCGCGATCGTCCCGTGGTCGGCGCGCCAGCCACCGATCAGGGTGCCGGCGGGGGCGCCGCCCGCGAGGATCTCGTCCCATCCGAACACCCGTCGCCCGCGCGCGATCACCATCGCCGCGAGTTCGCCGATGAACCAGCCCTGCAACGACGCGGGATCGGGGTGACCCATCGCCTGCCACGGCCCCTTCGGCACCTCGTCGCCGCCGATGCACACATACGGCGACGGGAAGATCGCGCACACCTGGTCCAGCACGTCCGCGCAGAACCGCAACGCCTCGTCCGTGGGCGCGAGTACCCCGTCCGACAGGCCGCCCCATCGCGTCCGTACGCCGTCCACCGGCACCGCGCCCAGCGACGGGTACGCCGCCACCGCCGCCTGTACGTGCCCCGGCAGGTCGATCTCCGGCACGACGGTGATGTGCCGCTCGGCCGCGTACGCGACGATCTCGCGCAGGTCCGCGCCCGTGTAGAAGCCGCCGTGCGGGCGGTCGTCGAAGATCTCGTGCTGCCGCGACCCGCGCATGCTGCCGGTCCGCCACGCGCCCACCGAGGTCAGCCGCGGCCACGCGGGCACCTCGAACCGCCAGCCCTGGTCGTCCGTCAGATGCAGGTGCAGCACGTTCAGCCGGTGCACCGCCATCAGGTCCACGAACCGCAACACTTCGTGCTTGGGCAGGAAGTGCCGGGCCACGTCCAGCATGACCCCGCGCCACGCGTGCACGGGCGCGTCCTCGATCACGCACGCCGGGATCGCCCACGGCCCCGCGGCCACCGCTCCGCGCCGCAACGCGTCGGCCGGCAGCAGCTGCCGCAGCGTCTGCAACCCGGCGAACACGCCCGCCGCCGAACCGCCGCGCACCTCGACGCCCGCGGCGGTGACCGCCAGGCGGTACCCCTCGACCGGCAGCGCGTCGGCATCGAGGACCAGCTCGATCCCGGGGCCGTCGCCCGACGCCAGGAAGCAGCCGGTCGAGGCGCCGAGCGCACCCCGCAGCCACGCGGCCTCACCCGCGAGCTCCGGCGGGTGGATCAGCCCGGTCGCGGGCGACAGCACGTACGCCCCTTCCCCGGGGAGCACCCGGGCGGGCCGAGGGACGACAGCGATCGAAGACGAGTCGGGCAACATCGAAAATCAGTCCTTCACCACAGGAATCGAAGCCACACCGGGCACCGCCCGGCCACCACCACCGTCACCGCAAGCGGACCGGACCACCGCCGTCCCCCCAAGCGCGAACGCGCCCGAAGTCACACCGACACTGAACCCACCCGAGGATCAGTCCTTCACTGCTCCGCCCAGCCCCGACACCAGGTGCCGCTGAACCAACACGAAGAAGATCAAAACCGGAATCGTCATCAGCGTCGAAGCGGCCATGATGCCGCCCCAGTCGTTCTCGTCCGGCTTGAAGAAGACCATCAGCGCGGCCGGAAGCGTCTGGTGGTCGGTGTCGAGGATGAACGTCTTCGCGAACACGAAGTCGTTCCACGCCGTGATGAACGAGAACACCGACGTCGCGGCGAGACCCGGCGCGACCAGCGGAAACAGGATCCGCCACAGGATCGTGAACCGACTCGCCCCGTCGATCCGCGCGGCCTCCTCCAGCGACTCCGGCACCGCCGCGACGAACCCGCGCAACATCCAGATCGCGAACGGCAGCGAGAAGGCCAGGTTGACCAGCATCAGCGAGCCCAGCGTGCTCAGCCCGAACCCGGGCGCGACCTCGCCGATGTCGCGGATGAGGAAGAACAGCGGAATCGTCAGCGCCTCGACCGGCACCATCTGGGCGACCAGGAACATCACCAGGATGGTGGTCTTGAACTTGAACTTGAACCGGGTCAGCGCGACGGCCGCCAGGAACGACACGAGCCCCGACAGCACCACGACCACGGTCGCGACCATCACGCTGTTCAGGAAGTAGCCGCCGAAGCCGCTCACCCCGAACGCGTCCCTGAAGTTGTCCAGGGTCGGGTGCCACGTCCACGGCCGCGGGTCGACCGAGTTGATCTCGCCGTCCGGCTTGAGCGCCGAAAGCACCATCCAGTACAGCGGGAACACGGTCAGCACCGCGATCAGGATCGCGGTCGCGTTGGCGATCCGCCGCGAGATCCGGCGATCGCCCCTGGCCTTGCGCGGCGGACCGGCCACCTTGGCCACTCGCGCGCCGTTCGTCGGATTCGCAGTACTCACAGTTCCTCCCCGGACCGCCGCAGAGCGCGGATGTAGAAGACCGTGACGATCAGCAGGATCAGCGTCATCAGCACGCCGATCGCGGCGCCCAGGCTGTAGTCCGAGGAAGCGAAGGCCTTTTGGTACGCGTACACGTTCAGGACGAGGTTTTGCCCGGCGATGCCGCCGCCCCCGGTCATCACGTAGATCTGGGTGAAGACCTTGAAGTCCCAGATGATCGACTGGATCACCACGATGGTCAGGATGGGCCGCAGGATCGGCAGCATCACGTGGCGGAAGGTCACCCACGTGGACGCGCCGTCGAGCCGGGCCGCCTCCAGGACCGAGGTCGGAATGGCCTGGATCCCCGCGTAGACGGTGATCATCACGAACGGGAACGAGTGCCACACGACCACGACGCCGACCAGCGCGAACGCCGACCACTTGTCGTAGAACCAGTTGTGGCCCTGCATTCCCAGAACCTCGTTGACCAGGCCCAGGTTCGTGTCGAACAGGAACATCCACACGGTGGATCCGGTCATCGCCGGGGCCGCCCAGGCGCCCAGCGCGGAGAACATCAACAGCAGCCGCGGCCACTTGCCGACCCGGGTGAGCAGTACCGCGAGCGCCGCGCCGACCGCGAGCGTCGCGATGACGCACACCGCCGCGAACACCACGGTCTGGAACAGCACGTCCCAGAACTGGTCGTCGTTCAGCAGCGTCGAGTAGTTGTCGAAACCGACGAACTCCGCGACTTCGCCGGCCGAGGCCTGCGGCTGACCGAACTTCAGGAAGGACAGCAGACCGAGTTGGTACAGCGGGTAGCCGAACAGCGGGACGAGGATCACGAACGCGGGCAGCAGCAGCCACACCGGCATCCAGGAGCGTCGCCGGTTCGACTTCGGGGCGGGCCCGCCCGGGCGGACCGGGGCCGAAGCCGGCCGGTCCGCCCGCGCGGTGGTGGTCACGGTCACTGTGCTACTTCCCGGCGAACGCGTTGTCGATGGCCGTCTTCGCCTCGCCCGTGGCACCCGCGACGTCCGACTTGCCGGTGACGACCTTCTGGAACATCGTCGGCACGACGGCCTGCGAGTCGATCTTGGCCCACGCGGCGTCCTTCGGGACGAACTTGGTGCCCGCGTTCAAGGTGTCCATGAACGGCTTGAGCCACGGGTCGCGAGCGACGACGTCACCGCGGGCCGAGGCCAGGGTCGGCAGGTTGCCCATCGCGTCGAACATCTGCAGCTGGTACTTCTTGCCGCCGAGGATCTTCATGAAGTCCACCGCGAGTGAGCGGTGCTGCGACGAGTTCATCACGCCGAGGTCGTTGCCGCCGGAGAAGGCCGGGGCGATCGTGCCGGGGTTGGTCCCCGGCAGCGGAACGACGCCGTACTTGCCCTTGGCCACGCCCGCCTCGACCGCGCTGCGCGAGGAGTTCGGCAGGATCGCCATGCCCGCGGTGCCGGCCGCGAAGGCATCCACCGTCTTGCCGCCGGTCAGGTCGGCGCACTGCTGCGGCGGACAGATGTCCTTGCTGAACAGGTCGGTGTACGCCTTCACGCCCGCCTGCGACTGCGTCGAGTCGATCGCGGAGGCGTACTTGCCGCCCTGCTGGGTGGCGATGTCGCCGCCGTTGGCCCACAGGAAGGGCAGGCCGCCGAAGGTGTACTTGCCGCCGACCGCGATACCGAGCATGTCCGGCTTGGCCGCGCGGACCTTCTTCGCGGCGTCGACCAGCTCCGCGTAGGAGGTCGGGGGCTTGAGACCCAACTCGGTGAAGACGTCGGTGCGGTAGTAGAGCGAGCGCACGCCCAGCCACCACGGCATGCCGTAGGTCTTGCCGTTGACCTGCGTGGTGTCCTTGAGGTCCTGCGGCAGGTCGGCCGCCTCGGTCCACGTGCCCAGGTCCGCCGAGATGTCCGCGAGACCGCCTGCGGCGACGTAGCCGAACAGGTCGGTGTTGCCGAACTCGACCACGTCCGGCGCGCTGTTCGGGTCGTTGAAGGCGCCCTTCATCTTCTCGGCGCGCGGGCCCGCGTCGGTGGGTATGTATCCGACCTCGACGTTCACCTTCGGGTGGGCGACCTTGAACTCGGCGACGGCCGCGTTCACGATCTTCTCCTTCGGCGCGCGGTTGGCCTCGTCGTACAGCCACACCTTGACCGTGCCGGTCTGTTCGTCTGCGGACTTCGACTTGGACGCGGTCCCGGGCGCGCATGCCGCCAGCGCGATGCCGGCCACGGCTACGGCGGCCAAACTCCGGATCTTCACGACGATTCCTCCTGCGGCGAGGCAGGCCGGAACGACCGCGGCGATGCCGCGACCTGAGGGTCGGCCTGATGGGTAAGCGACACGAACAGGACCGCAAGGGCAGACGAACACCCGGTGCGGCGTGAGCGGGACGTTAGAAAGCGGGACGTACTCTCGACAAGGCGTCTCGTCGAACGTTGTGCACTGCAAAACTGTGTGCTGCGAAAGTGGCACCGAGTGCTCATGGGCACGTAACGTCCCTGCTCGATCGGCCCGCCGGGTCCGATCCGCTCGATCGATGCGAGATCGATGCCGGATCGGCATCGACACGAGACAGGTAAC
The DNA here is from genome assembly GCF_009865215.1 of Streptomyces sp. SID3343. Lineage (GTDB taxonomy): Bacteria > Actinomycetota > Actinomycetes > Streptomycetales > Streptomycetaceae > Embleya. Next base: position 9,508 of record NZ_WWJX01001604.1, read on the forward strand.
GCCGCGAAACGGGCCGGATCGGCCGGCCCCTCGGGAGCCGCCGGATCGGCGCATTCGAGGGGATCGGCGAGTGACGTCGGCGAGATCGGCGCCGGGACCAACCGGCGACAGCGGCGCCGGGAAGAACGGCGGGATCGGCGCCAGGACACAGGAGGGGTTCGCATGAACGACGCCACGTACGACGTCAGGTACGACGTACTGCTGCGCGGCGGCCGGGTGCTCGACGGCACCGGCGCACCCGCCTACCGGGCCGACGTCGCGGTCACCGGCGACCGGATCACCGCGATCGGCCGACTCGACGGCGCCCGCGCCCGGACCGAGATCGACGCGAGCGGCCGCTACGTGTCGCCCGGATTCGTCGACGCCCACGTCCACGGCGACGCCGCCGTGCTGGATCCGGACGTACAACTCGCCGCGCTGCGTCAGGGCGTCACCACGTTCGTGCTCGGCCAGGACGGCCTGTCGTACGCCCCCGCCACCCCCGCGGCCCTGGCCTACGTCACGCGCTACTTCGCCGCGATCAACGGCACCCACCCCGGCTTGGGCGAGGGCCCGGTCTCGGTCGCCGACCTGCTCGCCACCTACGACCGCACCACCGCGGTCAACACCGCCTACCTCGTGCCGCACGGCACCGTCCGGCACAGCGCGCTCGGCGCCACCGCCAGGGGCGCCGACGCGAGCGACCTGGCCGCGATGACCAAGGCCGTCGAGCAGGGCCTCGACGAGGGCGCCTGCGGGCTGTCCACGGGCCTGGAATACGTACCCGGCCGCTACGCCGATGCCGCCGAGCTCGCCGCGCTGCTGGCCCCCGTCGCGGCCCGCGGCCTGCCGCACGTGTCGCACATGCGCGGCTACGAGGGCGCCGCGGGGCCGGCCATGCGCGAGATGCTCGACGTGGCCCGCTCCTCCGGCGTCGCCACCCACGTGTCGCACTATCACGGCCCCGCGGCCGAGCTGATCGCGATGGTGGACGACGCCAGGGCCGAGGGGCTCGACCTCACCTACGACGCGTACCCCTACCTGCGCGGCTGCAGCATCCTCGCGATGGTCGCCCTGCCCCGCGACCTCGACGACCCCGATCCCGACCGGGTCGTCGCCGCGCTCACCGAACCCGCGACCCGCCGCCGGCTGGCGACCGACGTGGACCCGGCCCTGTGGCCGCGGATCACGCTCGCGCACGTGCCCGCCGCCGACTTCCGCTGGGCCGAGGGCAGGCGGCTCGTCGACGCCGCCGCCGAGGTCGGCGCCACGCCCGCCGAGTTCTGCGCCGACCTGCTGGTCGCCACCGACCTCGTCGCGAGCGCGGTGTTCGACCAGCCGCCGACCAACAGCGACGAGTCCGTGCGGGCCCTGCTGCGCCATCCCGCGCACGTGGGCGGCTCCGACGGCATCTACATCGGCGGCAGCCCGCACCCGCGCGGCTGGGGCGCGTTCGCCCGGCTGCTCGCGCGCCATGTCGTCGAACTGGGCGACTGGACCTGGGAACAGGCCGTCGTACATCTCGCGTCCCACCCCGCACGCCGCTTCCGACTCGCCGACCGCGGCCTGCTGCGGGTCGGCCTCGCCGCCGACATCGCGGTGATCGACCCGGCCCGCGTGGCCGACCGCGCCGACTACGGTGACGCCCGCCGACCCGCCGCCGGGATCGACGACGTGCTCGTGGCCGGCGTCCCCGTGCTCGCCGCCGGAGCCCTGACGGGCCACACGCCCGGGCGCCCCGTCAGGCCGTCCTGAGGACATGCCAGTGACCAGCCCAGATCGCGCCTCGGACCGGCCCGAACCGACCACCCGCAACCAATCCGCGTCGCTGCGAAGGGCGTTGGCGGTCCTGGAGCACGTCCGCGATCACGCCGGTACCGCGCCCGGCACCGGCGGCCTGAGCCTGACCGCGGTCGCCGAAGCGCTCGAACTCTCCAAGAGCACGGTCCTGCGCCTGGCCCAGCCGCTGCTCGACACCGGCCTGTTGGCCCGCGACCGCGAGCACGGCCACTTCCGGCTCGGCCCCGGCGCGCTCGCGCTCGGGCAGGCGTACCTCGCGGGCATCGACCTGCGCACCGCCGCGTCCGAGCAGGCCCACAAGCTCATGCGCGAGGCCGGCGGCACCGTGCACCTGTGTGTGCCCGACGCGCCGTACATCGTCTACATCGACAAGGTCGAGAACGAGACCGCCGTGCGGATGGCGTCGCGCATCGGCAGCCGGGCGCCGATGTACTGCACCGCGGTGGGCAAGGCCATGCTCGCGTGGCTGCCCGAGGACGTGTTCACCCTCGTGGTCGATGCCGGCCTGCCCACGGTCACCGCGCGCACCCTCACCGACCCCGGCCTGCTGCGCACCGAACTGGCCCGGATCCGCGGCCGCGGCTACTCGGTCGACGACCGCGAGAACGAACCCGAGGTGCGGTGCGTCGCGGCGCCCATCTTCGACCACAACGACATCGTGGTCGGAGCCCTGTCGGTCTCCGGACTGACCTCTCGTGTCACCGCCGCCCGAGTCCGCGAACTCGGACCCGCCGTCGCGGGGGCGGCCCTACGTGTCTCGCGCACCCTTGGAGCGACTCGATGACCCTGGACTCCTACACCAAGGGCACGTGGCTGCCCTACGGAGAACTCACCGACGACGAACTCGGCGCCGCCGGACACAGTCTGTTCGACGGGCCGTTCACGTGGCCCGTGATGGTCGCGCGCCGGTCGGTACTGATCGCCAACGTCGCGACGATGGCCGAATACACCCGTCGGCACGGCGTGTTGTTCGCGCCGCACGGCAAGACCACGATGTCTCCCGAGTTGTTCGCCGAGCAACTGGACGCCGGCGCCTGGGGGATCACCGTCGCGACCGCCAACCAGGCGCTCGCCGCGCACCGCTTCCGGGTGCCGCGCATCCTGCTCGCCAACGAGGTGCTCGACGAGAAGGTCCTGCGCTGGGCCGCGACCCGACCCGACTTCCTGTTCTACGTCGACTCGCGGGCCGGCGTCGACGTCGCGGCCCGGTCGCTGGCCGCGGTGCCCGGCGGGAAGCTGTCGGTCCTGGTCGAGCTCGGCCGGCCCGGCGGACGCACCGGCTGCCGCAGTGTGGCCCAGGCGGTTGACCTCGCCCGCGTCGCCGCGGCCGTGCCGGGACTGAGCGTGGCGGGCGTGGCCGGCTACGAGGGCGGTCTGCCCGACACCGAAGCGGTCGGCGCGTGGATGCGCGAACTCGTCGCGGTCGCCGACGAGATCGCCGAGCTGGTGCCCGGGACCCCGATCGTCTCGGCGGGCGGCAGTGCCTGGTTCGACGCGGTCGTGGACGTGCTCGCGCCCGAGGGCAAGCCGCTCGCCGACCGGCAGATCGTCCTGCGCAGCGGTGCCTACATCTCGCACGACGACGGCTACTACTCGCGCGTGACGCCGTTCGCCCGCCACCCCGAGGAAGGCTCGCTCGTGGGCGCCCTGGAGGTGTGGGCTCAGGTGATCTCCGCGCCCGAACCGGGCTTCGCCGTCCTGGGCGCGGGCCGCCGCGACGTACCGTTCGACATTGACCTGCCGGTTCCGCTGCGGGTGCGCGCCCTCGACGGGACGGTGCGCGACGCGGGCGCGGCCCGCGTGGTCAAGCTCGACGACCAGCACGCCTACGTCGACCTGAACGACACCGTGTTGGCCCCCGGTGAACTGGTCTGCCTGGGCGTCTCGCATCCGTGTACCGCCTTCGACAAGTGGCGCGCGGTGCCCGTCGTGGACGACGAGCACCGCGTCGTGGACGTGCTCAACACGCACTTCTGACCACTGCGCGCCGATTCGCTCCACCCGCTGTGCCCCATCTTTTCCTCCACCGACTACGCGACTCCGCGAGAGGACTCCATGACCGCCGAACCCCGGGACGCCCCGGATGCTGCGGACGCTCCGGACGTGGTCACGCTCGGCGAGACCATGGTGCTGCTGACCGCACCGCGGATCGGCCCACTGCGGCACGCCCGTTCGCTCGACGTCGCGATCGGCGGGGCCGAGACCAACCTCGCGATCGGGATCACCCGACTCGGCCGCCGGGCCGCCTGGATCGGCCGAGTGGGCGACGACGAGTTCGGCCGGCTCGTGCTGGCCGTGCTCGGCGGCGAGGGCCTGGACACGCGTGGCGCGGTCCTCGACCGCGACGCGCCCACCGGGCTCATGGTCAAGGCCAGGCGCACCGCCGCCGCCACCGACGTGCGCTACTACCGCGCGGGCAGCGCCGGTTCGCGCCTGTGCCCCGACGACGTCGACCCCGCGCGGATCCGCGCGGCGAGGATCGTGCACATCACCGGCATCACGCCCGCGTTGTCCGCGACCGCGCGCGCCGCGATCCGGGCCGCCGTCGCCGAGGCGAACGCCGCCGGGGTTTTGGTGTCGTTCGACCTGAACTACCGGCAGGCGCTGTGGACCGCGGAGGAGGCCGCCCCGGAGCTGCGCGCGCTGGCCGCGGGCTCCGACGTCCTGTTCGCGACCGAGGCCGAGGCCCGTCTGGTCCTCGGGGCCTCGGATCGGGCGACCCCCGACGAACTCGCCCGCGAGCTGTGCGCGCTCGGCCCCACGCAGGTGCTGCTCAAGCAGGGCGCGCGCGGCGCGATCGCGTTCGTCGACGGGATCCGTCACGACGTCCCGCCGCATCGCGTCGAGACGGTCGACCCGGTCGGGGCCGGCGACGCGTTCGCCGCCGGCTACCTGGCCGAGCTGCTCGAAGGCTCGTCGCTACCCGCGCGCCTCGCCACCGCCGCCGCGGCCGGTGCCTTCGCGGTCACCGTGTCCGGTGACTGGGAGGGGCTCCCGCGCCGCGACGAGCTGCGCCTGCTCCAAGCGGACGACGCCGTCGCCCGCTGACCGACCGAACCGGTACCCCGCTCCACTCGATCAGGAAAGCGAAATCCCATGGCTCACAAGGAAATCCGTACCGCCGCCGCCCCCGCGCCGGGTGGCACGTACTCGCAGGGCATCGACGCCGGCGACTTCGTCTACACCGCGGGCATGGGCCCCATCGACCCGGCGACCGGTGCGACCGTCGGCGACGATGTGGCGGCGCAGACCCGCCAGGTGCTCGACAACCTCAAGGCGGTGCTCGCCGAGGCCGGTCTCGACTTCAGTCACGTGATCAAGGTGACCACGCACCTGGAGCACCTCAAGCGCGACTTCGCCGGCTACGACGAGGTGTACCGCGAGTACTTCACCGCGCCCTACCCCGTGCGCACCACGGTCGGCTCGGACCTGATGAACATCCTCGTCGAGATCGACGTGGTCGCTCGCCGCCCCTGATCGACGCAGCGTCCGTCCGGTGGTCATACCGGCTGGAGGAACTCCAGCCGGTTGCCCACGGCGTCCTCGGTGAAGAATCGTCGAAATCCCGGCATTTCGTCGTCCGGCACGACGTTCGCGCCGTGCCGTGCGAGCGCGGTCGCGAGCGTGTCGAGGTCGTCGACCAGGATGCCGGGGTGGGCCTTGCGGGCCGGTCGGAATTCCGCCTCGACACCCAGGTGGATCTCCAGGGTGTCGGCGCGCAGCCACAGACCGCCGCGCGCGGCGAGCACCGGCGGCTTGGGGACCTCGGTCATCCCGAGCACGCCGACGTAGAACGCGCGGCAGGCGTCCTCGGCGCCGGGCGGGATCGCGAGTTGGACGTGGTGCGGTGCGAATGTGGTCATGCGGGCATGCCTACCCCGGCGGCCGGTCCCGGACGTGCGTGACACGACGTGCGACAGCCCCGCCCGGTGCGTGAGAACGCACCGGGCGGGGCTGTCGGCGTTGGAAAGCTCTAGCGCACTACCACTTGCCCGAACCCTCGTGGCCCTCGTGACCCTCGTGACCCGAGTCGTACGAGTCGTCGGCGAGGTTGTCGGCGTTGATGCACACGTTGCCGACGGTCGGGTTGAGGACCCCGATGATGTCGACGGTGTTGCCGCACAGGTTGACCGGGATTTGGATCGGCGCCTGGATGTTGTTGCCGGAGGCCACGCCGGGCGAACCGACGGCCGCGCCCTCGGCGCCGGCACTGGCCATGGCGGGGGCAGCGGCACCCGCGAGAGCGGCGCCCACAGCGGCGGTCATGACGGCGGCCTTGGCGATACGCGACATCTTGAGTCGGTCCTTTCGATTTGCACGGTTCCACCCGCGGCGGGTGGATCCTGAACAACGCGCGACCTCGCCGGGGGATACGGCGACACCCTCGAAAGAGGCACCGGGCCTGCGAAGTTAGGCCGTACGGGCGGATTCGCGCAGCCGCGCGGCCAACTCGTGGGCGACCTGAGCGAGTTCTGCGGGCGCGGTCGCGGCCATCGCGCACAGCACGTCGGCGGACGCCTGCGCCACCGCGCGCGGCACCGACACGGGTGCGAGCCCGTCGAGCACCGAGCGAGTCCGCGCGGCAACCGGCGGCTCATCGACCGCGGTTGCGGCGTGGGGCGCGGGGCCGCCCGTAGGCG
>NZ_WWJX01001605.1 GCF_009865215.1 Streptomyces sp. SID3343
CGGCGGCGGCGCGCACCGCGGGCCACAGGGCGGCGAGGCCGGCTTGGGTCGCGGGCGCCGCGGGGTCCTGCGCCACGTACCAGAACCACACTGCCCACGGCACCCAGCCGTTGCCGTCCTGCTGCGCGGCGCGGTCGTCGGGCGCGACGCCGTCGACCGTGTACCGGGCCTCCCACGTACCGTCGGGGCGTTGCAGGTGAGCGAGCCTGCGCAGCACCGCGAGCGCCTGGTCGGGGTGTCCGGTCGCGGTGTAGGCGGCAGCCACCCAGCTTCCGTCGCGCGGCCATATGTTGGACCAGAAGCTGTGCCAGGACGCGGTCACCGAGCCGTCCGGCCGGGTGAGCAGTCGCAGGTCGCGCAGCGCCCGCTCGGCCATGTCCCGCTGCTGGGGTGTGGTGCCGGGGACCACTCCCGCGTCGAGCCACGCGCGTTCGCTCGCGCTCGGCGGTCGGGCGGGGGCGTCGAGCGCCAGGGTGTAGGGCGCGCCGGGTTCACCGTCGACACCGCCCATCAGGAGCGGTCCGGTGGGGCGCCAACCCCCCGACGCGCCGGCCAGGACCGTCACCAGCACGGCGCACAGCACGAGCGCCGCGCTCGCCATGCCGATGCGACGGGTCCTGTTGTGCATTGGGTACCGCCTTGGCGCGAAGTTCACGGAGCGTACGCCACTCCGGCAAAAGTACGACAAGTCTATGAACGATGATCGCGGAGGGGTCGGCCGGCCGGGTCACTCCCGACGACGACGGCACGGGCGGCGGCGGCGCGTCACGTGAAAGTACGACGAGTCTACGAAAGCGGTTCGGCGTTTCGTTCAGCGAGACCGACAAACCGCGTAAACGGGTGAACTACCGCGGCGCATGCGGTCGAGACGCGCTCCCGGCGATCACGCGCGCAGGCGTTGCCCGCGATCGATGCTCGGGCTGAGCGACGCGACCGAGGGCAGGTCGATCCACCCGAAGCGGGCAATCCCGCACTCGGGCTCGCGCTCGGTTCACAGCAGCGCCGCGGCCGTCGGCGCGCTCGCCACACCCGATCGCCGCGCGGGGCGACGCGTCCCTACGCGGGACAGGTGACCAGCGACAGCGCGGCGACGACCAGGGACAGCAGGCGGGTCAGTCCTGTGACGAGGCCACGGTGTCCGGCCGCAGATGGGACGGCAGCGCGCACGCCGGCGTCCCGCCCGGCATCCGGTCACGGTTGTCCGCGACCAGGCGGTACACCCCGTGGGCGGCGATGCTGACCGGCTGCACCCGCAGCGCGGCGCCGGCCAGGGCCCACGGGCCGCCGCCGTTCATGAGCAGTTTGGCCACCGCGTGATGCCCGCCGTACACGGTCCCCACGGGCGTCACCCACAGCACCTCGTGTTCGGCGCGGTGCTGCTCGACCCCCAACTCCTCCAACTCGGCGAACTGCCACGCGACCACGTCGGCGTCGAACGGGATGTACTTCTTCGCGAACTCCACCGACCGCGTACAAAATCCGCAGTCGCCGTCGTACACGAGAACCGGTCGTGCGCTCACTCTTCGTCTCCTCAGCCGACCGGCCACGCGGCGGCCAGCATCTCGCGCGTGTCCGCAAGCAGTTGCGGCAACACCTTGGTGTGTCCGACGACGGGCATGAAATTCGTGTCGCCGCCCCAACGCGGGACGATGTGCTGGTGCAGGTGCGCCGCGATCCCCGCTCCGGCGTCGTGCCCTTGATTCATCCCGATATTGAACCCCTGCGCCCCGGACACCTTGCGCAGCGTGGCCATTCCGAGCTTGGTGAAATGCGCCAGCTCCGCGGTCTCGGAGTCGTCGAGGTCGGTGTAGTCCGCGACGTGCCGGTAGGGCACGACCATCATGTGCCCACCGTTGTACGGATACAGGTTGAGCACGCCGTACACCTGCTCACCCCGCGCGACGACGAGCCCGTCCACATCACTCAACGAGGGAATCCGACAGAACGGGCAACCATCGTCGGGCGTAGGCCCCGAGGGCTTGTTCTCACCCTTGATGTACGCCATCCGGTGCGGAGTCCACAGCCGCGCAAACGCGTCCGGCTCCCCGACCCCGTCCTGGAACTCGGCCTCGCTCGTCATGCCGGAAAGCATATGCGGCCCCCCGCCCCGAACATCATCGCCCCGACCCGCCGCCCCTACGGGCGGCATACCCGAGCCCCACAAGCTCGGCCGCTTGACCGACCGCCAGCCGTTGGCCGCCAGAAAAGCAGCGCACGCGCCGTCGGGGAAGAGGAGTACGGGGCCGGCGTGGACCTTCGCGTCCCGCACGGAGACGCGGGCAAGTTCGACGCAGGTGCTTCCGCCGTCGCTGTAGCTGCTCCTCGTCCAGTCGACGGAGATCGAGTCGACCACGTACTTCATGAGGCTCCGTCCATGCCGGCGTGAGCACCGGCTGCTCGCCGAGGTCCCGCACGTTCACGGACGGACGCGTGCGACGGGTCGGGAACGCACCGTCAACGACGCGACGACATGCACGAAGCCTTCCTCGGCATCGCCGTCCGCCCCATCACCCACCGACACGTGAAAGCCTTCGTCAGGACCTCTCGACGCGCGAGAGCCGCCTCGGCGGGTATGCCGAGACGGCCCACAGGCACTACGCGCCGGATCAGACCTGGACGCGGTCCTGTACCGCCTTGACGATCTCGGCGACCGCGTCGTCGACCGGGATGCCGTTGTTCTGTTCGCCGGTGCGGTAGCGGAAGGAGACCGCGCCCGCGGCCACGTCCTCGTCGCCCGCCAGGAGCATGTACGGGACCTTGTTCTTGTTGGCGTTGCGGATCTTCTTCTGCATGCGGTCGGACGAGTCGTCGATCTCGACCCGGATCCCGTGCGCCTTGAGCTTGGTCGCCACCTCTTGGAGGTAGGTCACGTGCTCCTCGGTGATCGGGATGCCGACCACCTGGACCGGCGCGAGCCACGGCGGCATCTTGCCCGCGTAGTGCTCCAGGAGCACCGCGAAGAAGCGCTCGATCGAGCCGAACAGCGCGCGGTGGATCATCACCGGCCGCTGCCGCGAGCCGTCGGCGGCGGTGTACTCCATGTCGAACAGCTCGGGCAGGTTGAAGTCGACCTGGATGGTCGACATCTGCCAGGTCCGCCCGATCGCGTCCTTGGCCTGGACCGAGATCTTGGGGCCGTAGAACGCGGCGCCGCCCGGGTCGTCCACCAGGTCCAGGCCCTGCTTGAGCGCGGCCTGGCGCAGGATCTCGGTGGCCTCGGTCCAGTTCTCGTCGGTGCCGACCGACTTTTCCGGGTCGCGGGTGGACAGCTCCAGGTAGAAGTCGTCGAGCCCGTAGTCGCGCAGCAGCTTGAGCACGAAGTTGAGCAGCGAGTCCAGCTCGTCGGCCATCTGCTCGCGCGTGCAGTAGATGTGCGCGTCGTCCTGGGTGAAGCCGCGCGCGCGGGTCAGACCGTGCACGACGCCGGACTTCTCGTAGCGGTACACCGTGCCGAACTCGAACAGCCGCAACGGGAATTCACGGTAGGAACGGCCCCGGGCCCGGTAGATCAGGTTGTGCATCGGGCAGTTCATCGGCTTGAGGTAGTACTTCTGGCCCTCGTCCAGCTCCATGGGCGGGTACATGCCGTCGGCGTACCAGTCGAGGTGGCCCGACACCTCGAAGAGCTTGCCCTTGGTCGCGTGCGGCGTGTAGACGAACTCGTAGCCCTCTTCCTCATGCCGGCGGCGCGAGTAGTCCTCCATCGTGCGGCGGATGATGCCGCCCTTGGGGTGGAAGACGGCCAGGCCGGAGCCGATCTCCTCGGGGATCGAGAACAGGTCGAGCTCGGCGCCGAGCTTGCGGTGGTCGCGCTTCTCGGCCTCCTCCAGGAAGGTCGTGTACTCCTTGAGCGCGTCCTTGGTCGGCCACGCGGTGCCGTAGATCCGCTGGAGCTGCTTGTTCTTCTCGCTGCCGCGCCAGTAGGCCGCGGCGGAGCGCATCAGCTTGAACGCCGGGATGTTGCGGGTGGTGGGCAGGTGCGGGCCTCGGCAGAGGTCCTTCCAGCACAGCTCGCCGGTCTTGGCGTTGAGGTTGTCGTAGATGGTCAGCTCGCCGGCGCCGACCTCGGCGTCCGCGCCCTCGGCGGCGGTGGACGCGGAACCCTTGAGACCGATCAGCTCCAACTTGTACGGCTCGTCGGCGAGTTCGACGCGCGCGTCCTCGTCGGTGGTGACCCGACGCGAGAAGCGCTGGCCCTGCTTGACGATCTCCTGCATCTTCTTCTCGATGCGCTTGAGGTCGTCGGGCTGGAACGGCACCGCGACGTCGAAGTCGTAGTAGAAGCCGTCCTTGATCGGCGGACCGATGCCCAGCTTGGCTTCCGGGTACAGCTCCTGCACGGCCTGCGCCATGACGTGCGCGGCCGAGTGGCGCAGGATGTTCAGGCCGTCGGGAGAGTCGATCAGGACCGGCTCGATCTCGTCGCCGTCGGCGACGACGTACGCCAGGTCCTTGAGCTCGCCCGCGACGCGTGCGGCGACCACGGTGCGGTCCCCGTCGAAGAGCTCGGCGGCCGTCGTGCCCGACGTCACCACGCGCTCGTCCCGGTCCGGGTCGCGGCTGATGGTCACTCGGGCTTCGGACACCGTTCGTCTCCTGACGTGTGGATGTGATGGAAAGTGCTCTTTCCGCTTCCGATGCTATCGAGCCGACGCCGTGGGCCACGCCCCGGTTTCGCCGCGCGAGCCCGGCGGGTCCGCCGCGGACGGCGTCCGGCTCCGCGCAGGCCGCGTCCGGGCTTCCCACGCGTACGGTTTCGCGGCCTCCTGGCCCGTCGGCCAACCGTTGGGTCCGTGCGGGCGGCGGGTTCCGGAGGAAAGTTCGTGCCCCGACTACCCACAGGGTCACCCGTTCAGGTGAGAATAGTCCGCGTGACGCAACGGATGGCCTCCATGGCAGTCCCGCTGCGGCCGGTGGTCCGGCTGTTGGCAGGGGCTCTCTTGGTGTGCGCCGCGCTCATGGGCGCGGCAACCCCGGTGCTCGCCACGTCGGTGACCGTACCGTCCGAGATGCCCGTCGTCTGTCCGTTCCACCCGACGACGCACGGCAAGCCGGGCGTCAAGCCGGACGACAAGGGCGACGGATCGAGCGGGTGCGGCACCCGCTCCCACGCCTGTCTGCCCGCGACCGTGCCACCGCTGCCGCCACTGATCGCGCCTCCGCCGACGGCGGTGACGCCGCCGTGGTTGGTCCACCCGGACACGGTGCAGGTCGCGGTCTCCGCCGTGGCCGCCCAGGATTCCCCCGATCTGACGGTGCTCTGCGTCAGTCGTACGTGATCCGCGCCGAACCAACCGCGCAGGGTCCACCGACGAATCCCGGAATAAGGCGGAGTCATGGGACAACAGTCCCCCAACAACACCTCGAAGAAGCAGACCAAAGCGGAGAAGACCGCCAGGATGGCCGCGACCCGCGAGCGCGTGGCCGCGGCGCGTGAGCAGGAGCGCAAGGCCGCCAAGCGCCGCTCCGCGATCATCTTCGGTGCGTCCGGCGTCGCGGTCCTCGCGCTGGTCGCGGGTCTGACCGCGGTCGTGATGTCGTCCAGCGACGACAAGAAGTCCAACGGCGACTCCGTCGTCGCGGACGTCAAGTCGAAGGACGCCAAGACCAACATCCAGGGCGTCACGTCCTGGACCGCGGCCCAGGGCCACATCTCCAAGCCCCAGCAGATCACCTACAAGCAGACGCCGCCGGTCGGCGGCGAGCACGACCCGGCGTGGCAGACCTGTGGCATCTACAACGCGCCGATAGACAACCGCAACGGCGTGCACTCGCTGGAGCACGGCACGGTGTGGATCACCTACCGTCCGGGCCTGCCCGCCGACCAGCTGGATCTGCTGAAGACCAAGGTCAAGGGCAAGACGTACATGATGCTGACCCCGTACGACGGCCTGGAGACGCCGCTCACCGCGACCGCGTGGGGCCACCAGCTCAAGCTGGACAGCGCGACCGACCCGCGTCTGGACCAGTTCATCACGCAGTACAAGGAAGGCAAGGACACGCCGGAACCCGGCTCCCCGTGCACGGGCGGCGTCGGAAAGCCCTCCGAATGATGCGGCCCCGTGCGCGCATCGCGCTGATGGTGGCGACCGGCCTGCTCGCGGTACCGGCCCTCGCGGCGTGCTCCTCCGACGACGACTCGGGCAAGCCGGCCGCCGCCGCGACGGACACCCGGGCGCCCGGCCCGGCGCCCGCGGCGGTACCAAACCCGCCGGCCGACGACTCCGTCGACGCCGGGTTCGCGCGCGACATGCGTACGCACCATGCCCAGGCCGTCCAGATGGCGATGCAGGTCCGGGACCTGACCCAGGACGAGTCGACCCGCAGGCTCGCGTACGACATCGCGCTCACCCAGCAGGAACAGATCGGCCGGATGGCGTCGTGGCTCCAGATGTGGGGCCTGACGCTGGGTTCGACCAGGCCGGTCATGCAGTGGATGACGCCGGGCTCGATGCCCAACCACGCCGGCCACGGCGCCACGCCGAGCGCCGCCGCGGACACCCAGCTGATGCCGGGCATGGCCACTCAGGCCCAGCTCGACAAGCTGGGGACGTTGCGGGGCAAGGACGCCGAGATCATGTTCCTGCAACTGATGATCACGCACCACGAGGCCGGCGTGGCGATGGCGCGGGACGGCCTCGCCCACGCGCAGGTGCAGCAGGTGAAGGATCTGGCGCAGACGATGGTGACCGGGCAGGCCGCCGAGATCGATCTGATGCGCTCGATGCTGACGGAGCGCGGGGCGGCTTAGGGCGGCGCCGGCTCCTGCTCGTCGAGGGGCGGGCGGCCCCGCCGGCCCCTCGACCGGGTCGGGCCGGTGGGGCCGCCCGGCCGGCTGGATCCACACCACGACCGCGGGGCACGAGATCGTCGATCTCGTGCCCCGCGGTCGTGTGCTCGGCGCTTCCGGGGCCAGGTCCCGTATCCCGGTCTCGGGCTCTGGTTACCTCGGCCTCGCTGGGCCCCGTCTCGGCCGCGTCACGCCTCGACGGTCGCCTCCGTCGCGTGGCGGCGGCGCCGCAGGCCCCGCACGACGCGGGCCGGTACGCCGACGATCAGCGGTACGGACGCGCCGAGCGCCATCCCGCCGAGCGCGACGAACAGCGGGCTGTCCTGGACGATGTGTCCGGCCACGGTGCCGATGGTGATCGCGTACGACACGGACACCGTCGCGCCGACGAGCGTCGCGGCCCGGAACTGCGGCCGCGGGTAGCCCAGTCGGCCCGCGAGCATGTTGACCGCGGTACGGCCCCCGGGCAGGAAGCGGGCCGCGACCAACGCGGACATCCCGCCCTTGGCCAGTGCCCCACGCGCGAGGTCCATGGCCTTTTGTCGACGTGGCCCGAGCACGGCATCGCCCCCGCGGCGAAGTCGGGCGCGGCCCACGGCGTAGGCGGCCTGGTCCCCGATGAACGCGCCGGCCCCGGCGGTCAACAGGACGAGCAGGATGTAGCGGATGTCGCCGTCCGCGACGGCGCCCGCCGCCATGACGAGTTCGTCGCCGGGAACGATGGGGATCACGGCGTCGATGGAGACGATCAGTGGCATCACCAGCCACAACCATGGTGAGAACAGCAAGCCGGTCCCGGCGCCGGTCACGGGGTTACCCCCGCCCGGGCGCAGGGTCTCGGTAGGCAGGAATCAATCACCGAGAGATCATCGCGCGATCCCCTGCCCGGCGGAACATCGGGTCCTTGGCACGGTCGAGCGAGTGACGTGATACAGCCCGAAAAACACCTATCTCAGGGCCGCTGCAGGGCCGCCGGCAGGCAAAAGTCATACCGATTCGAAATCATCGTCATGTCGATTCAAGCCCTTACCGCCACCACACCTGACGCCACACCCGACGCCGCACCCGCTGCCGACCGCAGTGCCAGAACACATCGAGAACGACGTGCCCGACGCCGAAGCGCTCCGCGTAACCGTGCGACCACCCGAAGCCGTCCATCGGGATCCACACGACCGGGCCCCGGCCAAGACCACCGGAACTCCCCTCCCCGACAAGGGAGTCGAAGCCGACAAGGTGGCCGCGACGCCCTGGCCCCTCCGCCGGCGACCACGCCTGACCCCGACCGTCACCACGAGCTCACTCCTCGCGATCCCAACCGGGATACACCTGAGCCGGATCCAGTTCCTCGGCCGCCACGTGGCGCAAACAGTCGACCGCCCAGGCCAGTTGCCGCGCCACCGCATCGGCCTCCGCCAACGCCGACCCCACCGCGCCCGACGCGCCCGCGTCCAACCCGGCCCGCAACGCCGCCAAGGCGCTCACCAACCGCCGCGCCGCGTCGTCCACACACTCCTCGGCCGCCCCTCGCCCCATGAAGCCGACGGCCCCGAACTCAGCAGCCGCCGAACCCGATTCCTCCCGTTCCCCCCACACGAACGCCTCCCCCACTCACGACACCACCGCCCGGCCACCCACCCCGACCACTCGCCCGTCCCTGAGAATCTTCCCCACCAAACCCACCCAACCCCTCCAACACCGCCGGCCACTTCGAGTACGACCTGCGCAACCCGTACACAACCGACGACATCGTCATCCGCCTGATCTCCGCGGTCCTGACCCGATGGCACCCGTCGCAACGGCCGAACACGACCCCGACACCAAAAACCCACCCACCACATCGACCACAACCACCACAACCGAGGCCGTGCCGCCCAAGCCGCTCGCAACCAGGCAACAGGCAGAGAGCCCGGCCGGATCGTCACGCGGCCCCGAGCGACAGGAGTCGCCGGGCGGCAGTCGTCAAGAAGACCCGTGTGGTGCCGGGGTGGATCGCTCTCCCTGTCACATCGCCAGGGCAGAGGTCCCGGCCGCACACAGCCGTTCGAAGGCGCCGGACAGGCAGCCCTGCGGTGCACTGCGCAGGCTCGGCGATCGAGTTGATCGACCTTTGCCGAAGGCTTTCCGGGTATTCGGTGCGGTGCTTTTGCTGCCGGCAGCACGACAAAGCCCCGGATCATTTTCATGATCCGGGGCT
>NZ_WWJX01001606.1 GCF_009865215.1 Streptomyces sp. SID3343
CCGCCGGTCGTGACGACCCCGCCGCCGCCGTCGGTTCGGCCCGTGGCCAAAGTGAAGCGGCCTGCGGCACGACCCGCGACGGCTGCCCCGCCGGTGCGGCATTCGTCGGTGGTGACCACGACGCTGCTGATCACCGCGCCCGCGATCGTCGCCGGCGCCGCGCTGCGGCCACGCGGTCGGGCGGGGAGCATGGGGGGAGCCGGAGGCGGGTCGCGGTGAGCGGTCGACGCTCCCAGCGCTTTGTTCTTCCCATTCGGCTGTTGCATATCTCGACCCGAAGGACACTTACATGTCGCATTGGGCGGTTCTGGCGCTCGCGATGGCTGCGGTCTGTGCCGTCGTCCTCGCCATTGTCGTACTCAAGCAGCGCAGGCTGCCCGACGACGACGATCCGTCGGGGACGCCCGACGTCCTCGAATACATGACGATGATGATCGGCGTCATCTACGCCATCGTGCTCGGCCTTGCCATCGCGGCCGTATGGGAGGGGCGCGGTGCGGCCGAGGACGAGGTTCGACACGAGTCGCAGGCGTTGCACGAGGTCAGCGAGCGGGTCCGGGCCTATCCGGAACCCGTCCGCGACCGGATCAGGGCCGACATCGACGCCTACGTTGTCTATGTGGTCCACAAGGAGTGGGACTACATGGCCGACCACGGCGAACTGTCGCAGCAGGGGGCGGAACTGTTCGACAAGATCCGCTACTCGGTCACCGACTACGTGCCGGCCAACGACCAGGAAGCGCAGATGTACCAACCGATCCTCGACCAGATCGCGATCGCGGACGACGCGCGGCAAGGCCGAGGCGGTCAGGCGGGCGCCACCATGCCGGCGCTGGTGTGGTTCGGCCTTCTGATCGGCGCGGCGGTCACCGTCGGCATGGTCTTCACACTCCAGATCCGCAGATCCGCGCCGGAGTTGATCGTGGCCGGCCTGTTCAGCGCGCTGATCGGCTTTTTGCTGTTCCTGATCTGGGACCTCGACGCGCCATTCGGGCAGGGGATGACGGCCGCATCCGACGCGTTCGGAAACCTCTTCCCGAATGCGAAGTGACGTGGCGCGGCAGGCGCGCGCGACGAACTGGAACGACTGATAACGGGCCCGAGTTCGATCACTTCTGGCAGTAGTGGGACCAACACCGGCCGTGCGGTCCCACTACGGCCCCAGGGCCCTGACGCCAGTCACCGCAGTCGCAGCCCGGCCCGCCACGGTTCCACCGATACGAGCCCGGAGTCCAAGCCGGGAGCCTGAGCTCGGAGCCGGAGCCGGAGCCGGAGCCGGGAGCCTGAGCCCGGAGCCCAAGCGGGGAGCCCCGAGCTCGGAGCCCAAGCGGGAGCCCGAGCCCGGGCCCCGAGCCCGGGGCTCGGGGCCGTCAGTGCACCTCCGTGCGGGAAAGCCGGACGGCGCCGCCGAGCAACGGCAGCAGCAGCCAGACGCCGATCGCGGTGGCGAGCCTGGCCCACTCGCCGGCGGTGATCCCCGCGGCGTACAGCGGATCCATGGCGCGTCCGGGGTCGAGCCAACCGGCGACCGGGCGCACGGACTCGACCGTGTCGGACAGGATGCCCCACACGGTCGGCACCAGGAAGTAAGCCACGATCGCCAGCGGCGCGTTCATCAGCGCCAGGCCGAAAGCCACACCGAGCGTGACGCCCAGAACTGCTGCCAGGAGCATCGATCCGAGCATCGGCAGGGGTATCGACCAGCCTCCTTCGGCCCGATGGGTCGCCCCCGCCACCGCTCGGCCGATGGTCGCGAAGAGCAGACCCGCGACGGTGCCGAGGGCGGCCAGCGCCGCTCCCGCCGTGAGTTTGGCACCGAGCACTCGATGGCGGTCGGGGACCAGCGCGAACGTGGTCAAGGCGGTGCGTTGCGACCACTCGCCGGTGACCGCCAGGATGCCGAGCACGGGAAAGATCACCGCTACGCCCGCTTGGGACGACGCGAAGAAGTCTCCCCAACGACGCTCATCCTGTGGCGCGGCGGCCAGGGTGACCACCACCAGCGCCACGGCGACGAGCGCGACCACCGCCAACAGCCAACGGCCCGCCCGGGTGTCGGTCATCTTGCGCAACTCGACCTCGGTGAGCCGGGTGAGCGTGGGCGCGGGGACGGTGGTCATGCCCCGACCTCCTGGGACGTGGCGTGGCCGCGGTGGACGGCGCGCGCGGGGTCGGCGGGGTCGGTGGTGGCGGCCCTGACGGCGTCGGGGCCGTTGGTGGGGTCGGGACCGTCGGCGGTGTCGGCGCTTCCGGTCAGGGCCAGGAACATCTCCTCCAGGCCGTCGTGATCGGCCGGTCGCAGTTCGAGCAGCACGACGCCCGCTCCGGCGGCCGCTCGCCCGATCGCCTCGGCCGGCGCGTCCACCACGAAGGCGTCGTCGTCGGTGGGTCTCGGTGCGAGGTCGGCCGCGACGAGGGCCGTGTGCAGCGCGTGCGAGTCCAGGCCGCGCACCCGGATGCCCCCTCGGGCGGTGAGCAGTTCGTCCTTCGCGCCGTCGGCCACGATCCGGCCCTTGGCGATCATCACGATGTGGTCGGCCACCGCCTCCACTTCGCGTAGCAGATGGGAGGACAACAGGACCGTGCCGCCGCGGTCGGCGAAGTCCCGCAGGAGCGTGCGCATGTGGTAGATGCCCTCGGGGTCCAAGCCGCTCGTGGGCTCGTCCAGGATCAGTACGTCGGGATCGCCGAGGAGGGCCTGCGCGATGCCCAGCCGTTGGCGCATGCCGAACGAATAGCCGCCGACCCGGCGCCGGCCCGCCGTGCCGGTCAGGCCCACGACGTCGAGCAATTCGTCGACGCGGGCACGGTCCACGTCCAAGATGCGCGCACACAGTAGAAGCGTTTCGCGCCCGGTGCGGCCCGCGTGCTGAGCGCCGGCGTCGAGCAGCACGCCGACGTGTCGGCCAGGGTTGCCCAACCTGCGGTAGGGCACGCCCTTGACGGTGGCGTGGCCGGTGGTGGGCGGGGTGAGCCCGCAGATCATCCGCATCGTGGTGGACTTGCCCGCGCCGTTGGGCCCCAGGAAGCCCGTCACCGTCCCGGGCGTACAGGTGAAGGACACTGCTTGGACGGCGACGTGTTCGCCGTAGCGCTTGCTCAGGTTCTCGGCGGTGATCATGCCTTCAGCGTCGTCGCGCCGGGTGGCTTGGCGCAGCGGCCGAGAGGCCACACCTGCGGACGATGGTCGGTACTTGTGTCGACCAAGGGCGTACGCGGCTTTGCCGATCGTCGCGGCGGCGGCGGCCGGCGGCCGGGGTCAAGGGGCCGGAGGTCGGGGCCAAGGCCCGGGGCCGGCGGCCGGCGTCGCGTACGCGGCTCGGGTTGTTCAGGCGTCCGAGGCGTCGTGGACGAGGAGGGCGATCTGTACGCGGTTGTTGAGATCCAGTTTGGTCAACAGGCGGGACACGTACGCTTTGACGGTCGCCACGCTGATCGACAGTTCCTTGCCGATCTCCGCGTTGGTGTGGCCTTTGCCCACCAGCGCGGCCACCGCTCGCTCGCCCTCGCTGAGGCGGTCCAGGGCTGCTCGGGCGCGGGCTCGGCGTGGGTCGACGCCGGCTGCCGCGACGTAGGACATCATGCGGCGCAGGACGTCGGGGGAGAGCATCGGTTCGCCGGCCGCGACGCGGCGGATGGCGTCGACGATGTCGGGCGGCGGGGTGTGCTTGAGCAGGAATCCGCTCGCGCCCGCGCGCATCGCCTTGAGGATGTGATCGTCGGAGTCGAACGTCGTCATGACGATCACCTGCGGCGCCTCCGGTCGGGCCCGCAGCGTCGCGGTCGCGGCGAGGCCGTCCACGCGTGGCATCCGAATGTCCATCAGTACGACGTCGGGATGGTGTTCGTCGACCGCGACCAGGACGTCCGCGCCGTCGGACACCTCACCGACCACGCGCACGTCGGCGAGCCCGGACAGCATCATCGAGAGGCCGGCCCGGACCAGTGCGTCGTCGTCGACGACCAGGACACGAACGACGGCGTGGGAAGCGTTCACTTGGTCAACGGTAGCCAGACGGAAAGCCGGAAGTCGCCGGTGTCCGTGTGCCCGTGTTCCAATCGGCCGCCGATCAGCGCGACCCGCTCGCGCAGGCCGATCAACCCCACGCCCGCACCCGGGATGTCGCTGCTCGCCCGCCCGTGTGGCATCCGGTTGACCACTTCGATGGCGAGCCCTTCCTCGCCGGCCGGGGTCACGCTCACCCGCACGTGTGCCCCCGGGGCGTGTTTGCGTGCGTTGGTCAGGCCCTCCTGCACGATCCGGTATGCGTGACGCCCGGTGCGTCCCGACACCGACGGCAGGTGCGGCAGATCGAGTTCGACGACCGCGCCCGCTTGTCGGGACTCGTCGACCAGTGCGGGCAGATCGCTCAGCAACGGTTGCGGGCGCTCGATCCCGGCGTCCTCGGCCTCGTCGGGATGGGCCCGCAGCACACCGATCACCTCGCGCAGGTCCTCCAGTGCCTCGAACGCGCTTTGCCGGATGATCTCGGCGGCGCGTGCCTCCTCCGCCGACGCGCCCGGCCGGTACTGCAGGGCGCCCGCGTGGATCGCCAGCAGCGAGATGCGGTGCGCGAGCACGTCGTGCATCTCGCGTGCGAGCCGCTCGCGCTCGAGGTGGCGGGCCTCCTCGACGCGCAGTCGCTGCCCCTCCTCGGCCTGTCGGGCCCGCTCCCGCCAGGATGCGGTCAACTGCCGCTGCGACCGGATCAGCATGCCCGTCACGACGGCCGTCGTGATGAGCAGGGTCATCGCGAGGACGGCCTCCCAGTAGGCGCGCGGTGAATCGATGCCCACCCAGAAGGTGGCCGCGACGAGCGTGATCTGGAAACCGGCGACCGCCGAGCTGACCCGCCACGGGCGGTGGATCGCGAGGTTGAAGAGCACGATCGGGCTCGACCCCGTGACGGCCGCCGAGAAGAAACCGACGACCGCCCACGCGATCGACAACTCGGTCGGCCGACGACGGCGCAGCACGAGGAAGGCGGCGAACATCCCGGCGCCGAGCACCAGTTCGACGATTGCGTTCGGCGGTTGGCCGTCGTCGTCTCGGAGGGCCGAGGCCAGGATCATCGAGCCGAGGCCGAGGGCGGACAGGGCATACCCGAAGTCGGCGGCCCACGCGCGCATCGAGCGGGAGCCGGCAGCGGCGACCGACCCGGCGACCGACGCCGAGGCCGCTTCCCGCGCCTTGGCGCTCGAACCTTCAGGGTTCGAACCTTCAGGGCTCGAACTTCCAGCGTTCGAACCTCCAGGCCTGGAATTTCCAGGGCCGGAATTTTTCGGGGTCGAACTCCTCGGGGTCGAACTCCTCCGCACCTTGATCACACCTCACCCTAGGCAGTCGGCGAGGCGATCCGGCAGTCGTCGTGAGTCGAGCAGCGCATCGACTTTGGTCGCTCGGCCCGCGACCTACGACGAGGACGCGAGGGAGTCAGCGCGACCCATGACGAGGACGCGAGGGAGTCAGCGCGACCTATGACGAGGACGCGAGGGAGTCAGCCGATCTCCGACAGGCAGTACGTGCTGCCATACGTCGGGATGCCGTTGCGCGTCCAGTAGCTGGAGTACGAGTAGTCCGTACCGCTCACGTCGTCGCACGGTCGGCCGGCCATCAGATAGGGGAACACCCGCAACACCTTGAAGTTCGCCGCGGCGTCGGAGCATTTGACCGAGATCAACTCCTCCTGACTTCCTCCGGTGTTGATCTTGCCGCTCAGGCATTCGCCCTTGTCGTACGCCGTTTTCGTGCTCTCCGGGGTCGCGGTCTCGGAGGGGGTCCGGGACGGCCGCAGGGTCGGGGTCGCGGACTCGGTCTCCGACGGGGTCTCGCTCGCCCTCGTCGTCGGGGTGTCGAACACCGAGGACGACGCGGTTGCGGTCGCAGTCGCGGATGCGGACGCCGGCCCGGACGACCGTGCGGATGTGTTGCTCGTACCGTTCCCGTTCCCGTCGCACGCGACCAGCCCGGTGGCGGCGACCAGGACCGCGAGAGCACCGACGAGTACGCGCCCTCCACTCGACCCGAACAATTGCGCCATATCGTCCTCCTCGCGTGAGCGTTCCGCCCACGACCGAGGACCCGGCGCGGCGGCACGGCACCACCATGAAGGCACGGATCACCGCGAGGCAACGGCGGTTCGGACAATCAAGGGTGCTCCCTCACGTGTCTGTCACTCGTTCGTGTCAACTCGCCTCGTTCACTCCGCGATGCCGGGAGCCGGCGACCGAGGCGTGTAGCCGACGTCGACCGAAGTGGCGGTGAGTGCGCCGTTGCAGGCGTTGCAGGTCCATCGGGGGCGGAGCGATTCGCCGCATGTGCGGTGGGTGATCCGCACGCCGGCGAGGCCGTCGGCGCTGAAACGTTGTTCGGACCACGCGATCAGAAACGCGAAGGTCGGGAAGAAGTCGTGGCCCTTGGGGGTCAGTCGGTAGCCGGTGCGGCGGGACCCCTCCTGGAGCGGGGTTTTGGTGAGGATGCCCTGGTGGGTGAGCAGGCTCAGGCGCGTGGTCAGGGTGTGCGGGGCGGTGTCGGGCATCAGGCGTTGGAAGTCGCCGAAGCGGTGGATGCCCAGGAACGCGGACGCGAGGATCGATGTGGACGTGCGATCGGCGAGTACGGCCGCCGCTGCGATGGGGGCGTCGCCCCCGGCCGCCGAGGCCGAGCGGTGGTAGCGCCGGCGGGGGTTGGCCGCCTCGGCCGGTACCGCCGGGTCCCGAGCCGCTTCGGTGTCGCGTGCGCTCAAGCCGATCGCGCCGCATACGCCGCACCCGAAGACCGGGTCGAATCGGTGACCGCAGGTCAGGTGCCGAGGCCGTACCCGGACCCGGAGCGGTGAGTTCGGCGCCCACCGCCGGTCCCACGCGTTGATCGCCACGAACGCGGGCCACAGGTCCTCGCCCGCGTCGGTCAGCCGATACTCCTGGCGCGGCCCGTCCGCTTCGAGTACCCCGTCGGAGAGCAGGTCGCGCAGTCGTCGGGTCAGTACCGGGTCCGAGATCGCGAGCGCCGCCTTGAGGTCGCCGAAGCGCACCGGGCCCGCGAGCGCCTCGCGCACGATCAGCAGGTTCCACAGGTCGCCCATGACCAGCAGGCCGTGGCCGAGGGAGGTGGGGTGTGACGGGTGTGCGTGGGGCGTGGCGGGCGTGGGCGACGCGGATGTGGGGGGCGCGGACGAGGGGACTTGATCCATGGGCGAAGTATGTATTCCTTCGGTCGTGGCGAGCGCTTCCGGTGGCGCGACGGCGCCGTGCCCATCTACTTACACTCTAGAAGTATCAGCGCCGTCGGGTTAGCCTCCCGAAACAAGCACGTCCCCTTCCCGCGCGTTGGTTTCCGACCCCGGAGTGGCCATGAAGGACGTTGAAGCGTTCGTACTCAAGCCAGTGGACGAGCACGAGGAGAACCCGTATCTGCTCGGAGTCCACGCCCCGGTCGTGGATGAGATCAGCGCAGACGATCTGGAAGTGATCGGTGAGATTCCGCGCGACCTGAATGGTGTCTACCTGCGCAACGGACCCAATCGCCGCTATCCCGCGACCGGCCGTTACCACTGGTTCGACGGCGACGGCATGATCCATGGCCTGCACTTCGAGAACGGCCGCGCGCGCTACGTGAATCGGTGGGTGCGCACCGCCGCGTTCGAGGCCGAAAGCAAGGCCGGGCGAGGCCTGTGGACCGGTGTGATGGAGGATCCCGAGGCCAATCCGTTCGGCAACGGGCATGGGCTCGGGCTCAAGGACTCCGCCAACACGGACGTCACGTTCTTCAACGGCAGGCTGCTCGCGTCGTGGTACCTGTGCGGGACTCCGCGCTCGCTCGACCCGCTGTCCCTTGAAACGCTCGGCGCCGAGACCTTCCTGGGCACGCTGACCGGTGACTTCATGGCGCACCCCAAGGTCGACGAGAGCACCGGCGAGCTGTTCTGGTTCGACTACGGACCCGAACCCCCGTACCTGCGCTACGGCGTCGTCGGCCCGGACGGCAAGGTTTCGCACACGACCGCGATCGATCTGCCAGGGCCGCGTCTGCCGCACGACATGGCGATCACCGACAACTACGCGATTCTGATGGACCTGCCGCTGATCCAGAACCAGGAGGCGCGCCGCCAGGGCCGCTACAAGCTCGCCTTCGAGCAGAACCTGCCGTCGCGCTTCGGCGTCCTTCCGCGACACGGCGACGGTACGCGGATCCGCTGGTTCGAGGCCGCGCCCACCTACATCTACCACGTCGTCAACTCGTGGGAGGAGAACGGCGAGATCGTCATGGACGTCTGCCGGGTCAAGGATCCGCACCACCAGCCGAGGATCGACCATCCGTTGGCCCGGATGCTGGCCTACCTGCGCCTGGACGCCCAACTGTGGCGCTACCGCTTCGATCTGACGACGGGTCGAACCACCGAGGGGCCGCGCGACGACGACAACACCGAGTTCCCGACGATGGACTCACGCATGGTCGGAAAGCGCAGCCGCTACACCTACAACGTGCACATCGCGCGTGAGGACACCCTGCTCTTCGACGGCATCGTGCGCTACGACCTGCACACCGGCGAGCGCCAGGATCACCGCTTCGGCGCCGGGCGTTGGGGATCGGAGGCGCCGTTCGCGGCGCGTGACGACAGCACCGGCGAGGACGACGGCTACCTCGTGTCGTTCGTGACCGACGAACGAGAGGGCCGTTCCGAGGTGGTGGTGCTCGACGCCGCCGACCTGGCGGCGGGTCCCGTGTGTCGGGTACTGCTCCCGGTGCGGGTACCGGTCGGGTTCCACGCGACGTGGGTACGCGCCGACCAACTCGGGGGCCGGGTATGAGATTGCACAGCGAGGCCCGCGCGGCCCAGTACGCGCCGTGGTGGGGCGGCCCCACCTGGGACGCGCTGTTTCGCGCGCGCGTCGCGGAACGCCCCGACCGTACGGCGATCGTGGACCCGGCGAATCGCGCGGTACTCATGGATGGGCCGCCCAGTCGCCTCACCTGGGCCGAACTCGACGCCTACGTGAACGCGTTGGCTTCCGTACTCCTCGACCACGGCGTCGTTCGGGACACCGTCGTGGGCGTACAACTGCCCAACTCGGTCGAGCTCGCCGCTGCCTGTCTCGCGATCACCCGACTCGGCGCGATCGTGACGCCGTTTCCGGTCCAGTACCGCGAGTTCGAGCTTGAGGAGCTCGCCCGACTGGCCGACGTGCGGGTGTTCGTGACCGCGACCAGGGCGGGTTCGTGGCGCGCGGCGGAGGCGATCGTGGCGCTGCCGCTGTCGGGGATGCGCGCGGTGCTTGCGTTCGGCGACGACGTACCCGAGGGCGTCACCGGCTTGGATGTGGCCTTGGCGAAGGCTTCGACCCGGCGTCTGGAGCGCTACCTCACCGGCCTCGATCTCCACCCCGACGACTGCGTAACGATCTGCTGGACCTCGGGAACCGAGGCTGTGCCGAAGGGCGTTCCGCGGTGTGCCGACGACTGGGCGCCGATGGCCCTGGGCAGCGTCGATGCCGCTTCGCTGACCGGCGAGGACGTCCTGCTCAACCCGTTCCCGATGGTCAACATGGCCGGGATCGCCGGCATGTTCCTGCCGTGGTTGATGACCGGCGCGGTACTCGTGCAGCATCATCCGTTCGATCCGGGCGTGTTCGTCGAGCAGTTGGTGGCCGAGCGGGTCACGTACACGGTGGTGCCGCCCGCGCTGTTGACGATGATGTTGCGCCGCGACGATCTGCCGGAGGGTGTGTTGTCGTCGCTGCGTGTGGTGGGTTCGGGCTCCGCGCCGTTGACCGAGGAGATGACGGTGGGGTGGGCCGAGCGGTTCGGCATCGAGGTGATCAACTACTTCGGCTCCAACGAGGGCGCAAGCTTGGAGGCCGACCCGATCACCGTGCCCGACCGGCGCGACCGCGCGCACTATTTCCCGCGCTTCGGCTCTCCCCGGCACACGTGGTCCAACCGCGCTTCGCACGGCATGCGCAGCCGACTCGTGGACCCGGTCACCGAGAGCGAGATCACCGACGTGGGCGTGGCCGGTGAGTTGCGGCTCAAGGGGCCTGGTGTGTTCTCCGGGTATGTGACGCGTGATCAGCAGGCGCGCCTGGCCGCGTTCGACGACGACGGATGGTTCCGGACAGGCGACGTGTTCGCGTACGCCGCGGACGCGTCGGGCGATCCGTGTTGGCTGCGCTACGTCGACCGGGCCAAGGACATCGTGGTACGCGGCGGGATGAACATTTCCGCCGCCGAGGTCGAGGGCCACCTGATGGCCCACCCCGCGATCGACGAGGCGGCGATCGTGGCGGTCCCGGACGCGGTGCTCGGCGAACGCGCGTGCGCGGTCGTCGTGGTCGGGCCTGGCGCGCGCGTGCCGACCCTGGGGGACGTGACGGAGTTTCTGAAAGGGCGTCACATCGCGGTGTACAAACTGCCCGAGCGTCTGGAGGTGGTCGATGTGCTGCCGCGCAATCCGGTCGGGAAGGTGCGCAAGGTGGATTTGCGCAGGCGGTTTAAGGTGGAGGGCGAGG
>NZ_WWJX01000167.1 GCF_009865215.1 Streptomyces sp. SID3343
CGGCCGACCCGGCGTCACCCGGCCGCCCCGGCGTCACCCCGGCAAGCGCCCCCGCTGACGCAACTGCCATCGCCGCTGCGCGTACGCCAGGTCGTCGCGCCACAGCCTGGCCGCGGTGCGTCGCACCAACGGACGCAGCGCCGGGGCGAGCAGTCGCCCCACGGCGAAGCCCGGCCGATCCGAGACGGCGATCACCGCCTCGACGACCGAGGTCAGCGGCCGGCCCCGATCGTCGACCCCCACCGGGACCGCGTGCGTCTCCACCACCGACCCGGCGCCCTCGCCGTCCTGCACGCGCATGACCACGGTGCGCCGGTCGGGGGCGGTGAAGACGGCTCGCGTGGGCACGACCATCGCCCGGCCCGGCAGGCGGTAGGACACGTCGACGACGAAGCGGTCCGGGCCGGAGCCGTCCGACGCGGGTGCTTCGACCACGCTGAGCGCCGCGAAGGAGTACGGGTGGAGCCATCCGCCGTGCCAGGGATCGAGACGATTGGCGAGTACGTCCTGCGGCTCGCACACCCCCGTCGTCTCGGTGACCGCCTCGATCGCGCGCGCCGGGGACGGCCTCGGCGGCAGGACCGGTCGATCGAGCGGCGTCTCACCACCGACGACATCCAGGCGCACCCACGCCAACACGCCGTCGTCGTACGTCGGATACGGTGCCCAGCCGGCGATCGGGCGGCCGTCGATCGGCATCCCGTGCCAGTGGCAGATCAATCGGCCGGAGCGTACCCGGCCGTCGCACAGCGGGGCACCGAGATGGGGGCACGCACCGGGACCGGCGAGCAACTCGCCCCCGCTTCCGCGCCACGCGACCACCTCCTGCCCCGCCACGGTACGGCCGAACGGCCGGCCCGCCGTGACCGCGCGGGTCGCCCCGAGAACGAACCAGTTGCCGGCCGGCCGGGACAGGGCCCGCTCGGTCGCCGCCGTGATCAAGGCGGGCGACGCGGCCCGCCACATCGGCTCCTGGTCGGCCCACCCACCGAACCCGTCCAGTCGAAAGGGCAGCCGCCGGCGCCCCGCCCGTCGGTGCGCGGTCATCGCCCCCCGCTCGCGAACACGCCTGCGGGACCGG
>NZ_WWJX01001607.1 GCF_009865215.1 Streptomyces sp. SID3343
CCACCTCGTCGAGCCCCGCGGCCGGCAACCACGCCAACGGCGCCGAGTCGGCGGGACCGCTCAGCAGCAGTCGCCGTACCCCCGTCAACGGGTGCCCGGCCCGCGCCGCCGCGTGAGCCGGCTCGGGGCCGCAGTCGAGCAACAGCGTGCCGTCGAGCAACACGCACGCGGGTCCGCGGACGACGGGGCCCGTGCATCCCAGACACGAGGCGCAGGTGCAAAACGGCTGGGGCCAGCCCTTGGGACCGGCCGTGCCGAGCAGCGTGAGCTCCATGGGTGTCGTCGCGCTCCTGGCTAAGTGGTGGGTGGGCTTGATCTACTGTGCACGTCTTTGACGGTCCGAGATCCCGAGTTGAGGAGCCCGACATGTCGTGGGTGTGGCGGTACGAGGACGCGAACGGTGCCCCGGTCGACGGACCGCAGGCGGAGGACTTCACGAACCAGTCCGATGCCGAGAGTTGGCTCGGCGAGAGCTACAAGGATCTGTTGGCCGCCGGCATCGACCAGGTGACCCTGCTGGAGGACGACACCAAGATCTACGGCATGAGCCTGCATACCGAGAGCTGACGATCGGCACCTGACGATCGCCACCCGATTCCCGACGGCGGACGTACGAGAGGGCGCGGCCGAAGCCGCGCCCTCTCGATCATCTCAAGCCCGGGCTACGGGCGTGTCGTCGGGCTCGTGGTGAGCGCCGGGTCGCGGCTGACCACGGGGTCCAGGATCACGTCGATCCTGGTCAGCAGGCCCTCGTCCAACGTCACACCGGCGGCCTTGACGTTCTCGTACACCTGCTCCGGACGGGACGCGCCGATGATCGCGGCCGACACGTTCGGGTTCTGCAGCACCCAGGCCACCGCCAGTTGGGCGAGCGAGAGGCCCGCCTCGTCGGCCAGCGGGCGCAGTTGCTGCACGCGGGTGAGCACGTCGTCGGTGAGCATCCGGGACACGAAGTCCTGGCCGCCCTTGTCGTCGGTGGCGCGCGACCCGGCGGGCGCGGGCTGCCCCGGCAGATACTTGCCGGTGAGCACGCCCTGCGCGATCGGCGACCACACGATCTGCCCCAGGCCCAGTTCCTCCGACGTCGGCACGACCTCGGCCTCGATCACGCGCCACAGCATCGAGTACTGCGGCTGGTTCGACACCAGCGGTACCCGCAACTCGCGCGCGAGTTCGGCGGCCGCCCGGATCTGCTCGGCGTTCCACTCGGAGACCCCGATGTACAGCGCCTTGCCCGCACGGACCACGTCGGCGAACGCCGACATGGTCTCTTCCAGCGGCGTCCGGAAGTCGAACCGGTGGGCCTGGTAGAGGTCCACGTAGTCGGTGCCCAGGCGGGCCAACGAGCCGTCGATCGACTCCAGGATGTGCTTGCGCGAGAGACCGCGGTCGTTGCGGCCGGGCCCGGTGGGCCAGTAGACCTTGGTGAAGATCTCCAGGCCCTCTCGGCGCTCGCCCTTCAGCGCCCGCCCGAGCACCGATTCGGCGCGCGTCTCCGCGTACACGTCGGCGGTGTCGAACGTGGTGATGCCGCAGTCGAGAGCGGCCCGCACACACGCGAGGGCCGCGTCCTCCTCGACCTGGGAGCCGTGCGTGAGCCAGTTGCCGTAGGCGATCTCGCTGATGACGAGACCGCTGCGGCCGAGGTGTCGAAAGTCCATACCGGCACCTTATGTCCGGCCCGTCCGACCGGCCTCGAGGGCGTCGCCCACGAGCGCGCCTGCCCTCGATACGGCTAGCGGACCGTCTTCTCGGCGACCAGGTGCACCACGGGCGCGATGTGGCGGTACGGGTCGCGTCGCGACGCGTCCTCCTCGCAGGCCAACAGGTTCTGCCACGCCTTCTGGCCGCGCGGCGGCTCGGCGTCCTCGGGCTGTAGACCGCTGAAGACGCCCACGCCGTACCAGTCCAGCACCGGCGCGCCCAGGTCGGAGAGCACCGTGGACAGGCCCTCGACGGTGTCCGCGCGCGCCGTGCCGCCGCCGGGGGCGGGGTAGGTGGTCGACGACAACGCCTTGAGCGTCGCGGTCCACTGCGCCGCGGCGCCCGCGCGCATCGCGAGCGAGCCCGCGTTGCGCGAGGTCACCGACAGCAGGCCGCCCTGGGTCATCATCCGGGCGAGCGCGGCCAGCATGCCGTCGGGCTCGGGCTGGGCCTCCAACACGTCGTGGCAGATCGCCAGATCGAAACTGCCCGGAGGAAAGTGTCGACCGGCCTCGGCGCCGTCGCCCTCGACCAGGCGCATCCGCCCCTGCACGTCGGCCGACTCCTGGGCCAGGTCCTCGTGCAGCGTGGTGAGCACCTCCGTGTCGGTGTTCACCGACGTCACGATGTGTCCCGCGCGGGCCAGGAGGATGCCGGGCGAGGCCGGGCCGCATCCGACGTCGAGCACGCGCAACGGGCCACGATCACGCAGCCGCGTCATGTGCTCGGCGAGCTGTCGCGCCACCAACTCGCGACGGACCGTCGTGTGCAGGTCGCCGGTGAGGCCGGTGATCGTCGTCATGCGACCTTCTCGCCTCGCTTGACCTGGGGCTTGGGCAGCCGCAGGCGACGGAGTTGGAGACAGCGCATGAGCGCGTAGGGCGTGACGCCCTTGAGGGTCTCCTTGGGGAACTTCGCCCGCAGCGCCTTCTTGAGGCCCATGTTGACCCGAATGGAGTCCAGGACGATCAGCAGGATCACCGCGATCCACAGGATCAACGAGAAGTTCTTGACCGCGAGGCTGGGCAGGATGCTCAGGATCAGGATGATCACCGCGGACGGCAGGAAGAACTCGCCGACGGTGTAGCGCGCGTCGACGTAGTCGCGGCAGAACCGGCGCACCGCGCCCCGGTCACGCGCCGGCAGCGCGCGCTCGTCACCGGTGAGCAGCGCCTTGCGCTGCGTCTCGCGCTCCTCGCGCATCTGAAGCCTGGCCTGCTTGCGGGCCTCTTTGGGGTCCTTGGAGACGGACACCTTGGTCTTGCGGTTTGCCTGGGCCTCGCTGCGCTTGGGCGTGGGACGGCCCTTGGGGGCCTGGGGGTCACGGACGGCCTGCGAACCCTGGAGACGCTCCAGGGACTGCTCGGCGGTCTCGGGCTCTGCCTGCGAACGTCGTCGGAACACCCTCAAATCCTACGTGTTCGAGGTGGGGGAGATTCCGAGGCTCCCCGATTCGTGCGCGACCTGTGATCGGAACGGGCACACCACCGGTGATCGCGACCGTCGCGGATCTTCCCGGAACTCTCACGCGAGCGAACACGTCAAGTGAGGCAAAGCCCTGCTGCCACAAGGTCGCTTGGGCATTTAGGCTTCAGTGAGCAGCACGGGATGCCTACGAAGGGGGCACGCGAGGCCCATGAGCGGTGTAATGAAGCGAATGGCGATGATCTTTCGCGCGAAGGCCAACAAGGCTCTCGACAAGGCCGAGGACCCGCGCGAGATGCTCGACTACTCGTACCAGAAGCAGCTTGAGCTGTTGCAGAAGGTGCGTAGGGGCGTCGCCGACGTGGCGACGTCGCGCAAGCGTCTCGAATTGCAGATGACCGGCTTGCAGCAGCAGTCCGGCAAGCTCGAGGACCAGGGCCGCAAGGCGCTGGCCCTCGGTCGCGAGGATCTGGCCCGCGAGGCGCTGATGCGCCGCTCGGGTGTGCAGCAGCAGATCTCGGACCTCGGAACCCAGCACCAGAACCTCCAGGCGGAGGAGGAGAAGCTCGTCCTGGCCTCGCAGCGACTGCAGGCCAAGGTCGACGCCTTCCGTACCCGCAAGGAGACGATCAAGGCGACCTACACGGCCGCCGAGGCACAGGCACGGATCGGCGGAGCGGTCGCCGGCATCTCGGAGGAGATGGGCGACGTCGGTCTCGCGATCCAGCGGGCCGAGGACAAGACCGCGCAGATGCAGGCCCGAGCGGGCGCGATCGACGAGTTGCTCGCCTCGGGCGCGCTCGACGACCCGACCGGGATGGCGAAGGACGACATCACCGCCGAGCTGGAGCGTTTGTCCAGCACGTCGGATGTGGAACTCGAACTGGAGCGGATGAAGGCCGAGCTCTCCGGTGGCACCCCGCCGCCGGCGATCGGCCCCGGTCAGCCCCGGCCGCGTTTCGACAAGCAGGGAGACGGCACATGATCGTGCGGATCATGGGTGAGGGCCAGCTCGATGTGGCGCAGGCGCACCTCGCGGTGCTCAATCGCTACGACGACGAGCTTCAGGTCGCGATCGAAAGTGGTGACGACGCCGCTTTTCGCGCCGCCCTGACAGCGCTTTTGTCCAAGGTCCGCGAGGTCGGCACAGCGGTGCCGGCCGAGAAGATCGTGGCGTCCGACCTGATGCTTCCGGCGACGGACGCACACGTTGACGAAGTCAGGAAGATGCTCGGCGCCGACGGCCTGGTTCCGGGGAGTTCGAGCCCGGCCTGACGTGCTTACCGCTCCGCCGTGCTGCGTACGGGCGGCGTGTCCCGGGTGATCCCGGTACACACCGCCCGTGCCGCGTTCTCGGCCGGCGTTACGGCAGCGCCAGCATTCGGTCGAGGGCGACCTTGGCGAACTTCTCGGTCTCGGCGTCCACCCGGATGCGGTTGACCACGTTGCCATCCGCGAGCGATTCCAGCGTCCACACCAGGTGGGGCAGGTCGATCCGGTTCATCGTCGAGCAAAAGCACACGGTCTTGTCGAGGAAGACGACCTGCTTGTCGGGGTGCGCCGCGGCGACCCGACGGACCAGGTTGAGCTCGGTGCCGATCGCCCAGGCCGAGCCCGGCTCGGCCGCGTCCAGGGTGTTGATGATGTATTCGGTCGAGCCCACGTAGTCGGCCGCCTGGACCACCTCGTGCCGGCACTCCGGGTGGACGAGCACGTTGACCCCGGGTATTCGGGCCCGTACGTCCTCCACCGAGGCGACGTCGAACCGCCCGTGCACCGAGCAGTGGCCGCGCCACAGGATCATCTTGGCCGCCCGCAGCTGCTCGCGGGTGAGACCCCCGCCCGGCTTGTGCGGGTTGTAGAGCACGCAGTCGTCGAGGGTCAGGCCCATTTCCAGGACCGCGGTGTTGCGACCCAGGTGCTGGTCGGGCAGGAACAGCACCTTCTCGCCCTGTTCGAAGGCCCAGTTCAGGGCCCGCTCGGCGTTGGAGGACGTGCAGATGGTGCCGCCGTTGCGGCCGGTGAAAGCCTTGATGTCGGCGGAGGAGTTCATGTAGGACACGGGCACGGTCACGTCGGCGATGCCGGCGTCGGCGAGCACGTCCCAGCACTCCTCGACCTGCTCCGACGTGGCCATGTCGGCCATCGAGCAGCCCGCGGCCAGGTCCGGCAGGATGACCTGCTGGTCGTCGGAGGTCAGGATGTCGGCGCTCTCGGCCATGAAGTGCACGCCGCAGAAGACGATGTACGACGCGCCCGGGCGGGCCGCGGCCTCGCGAGCGAGTTTGAACGAGTCACCGGTCACGTCGGCGAAGTCGATGACCTCGTCGCGCTGGTAGTGGTGACCCAGGATGAAGACCCGGTCGCCGAGTCGCTCCTTCGCCGCCCGGGCCCGGGCCACCAGGTCGGGGTCCGACGGGGAGGGAAGGTCACCGGGACACTCGACGCCCCGTTCGCTGCGGGGGTCGGACGCGCGGCCGAGCATGAGCAGGGCCAGGGGGGTCGGCTGCACGCCCGGCGGCAGGTCCAGATCGTGTGTCGCGGTCACTGCGCGCACCTCTTTTCGTCTAATTGACATTATCAATCTTATCCTGTTCATGTCAGGTTGACGAGAGCGGGGGTGTGCGACCATGAACAAAACGAGCGGCCCGGAAGTACTGTGGGAATAGGGCCGGGTCACCATCGGTTGCCGACGGTGGCAGTAGACGTACACCGACGAAATACCACGTGGGAGCTTGCAGATGACTGTCCAGGACGAGACCACCACGACCGGTGGCATCCTCCTCAGCGATGAGGCGGCGGCCAAGGTCAAGACTCTGCTGGAGCAAGAGGGCCGCGACGACCTCGCGCTGCGTGTAGCGGTCCAGCCCGGCGGCTGTTCCGGTATGCGCTACCAGCTGTTCTTCGACGAGCGCACGCTCGACGGCGACGTCGTGGCCGACTTCGGCGGCGTGTCCGTCGTCACCGACCGGATGAGCTCGCCGTACCTCAGCGGCGCCACCATCGACTTCGTGGACACGATCGAGAAGCAGGGCTTCACGATCGACAACCCGAACGCGGCCGGCTCCTGCGCCTGCGGCGACTCGTTCCACTGATCGATCACTGATCGGTCGCGACGAACCTCGAACACGCGAAGACGCCGCGCCGGCCCCTCGGGGCCGGCGCGGCGTCTTCGTTCGCGTTCGGCCGCGGGTGTCAGCCGGGGAACGGATTGCCGCCGGGAACGACGACCGCGCCGGTCGTCGCGTCCACGACATCGCGCTCGCCCAGGGGTGTGGGAAGCGTCACGTCGGACTTGTGCTCGACGGCGAGGTCGATGCACTGGTCGCCCTGGGGGATCGTCTCGATACGGATCGCGACCCGGGTCGGAGACTGCGACACGAACAGCGCGCGGGCGCTCTCGCACGCGCCGCCCCAGAACCATGTGGTGAGGGTGCGGCCGTCCGGGGCGAGCGTGTAGCGGCTGAACGCGGTGTTCTGCTGCCCCGGGTAGTAGGTGTGCGGCACGTCCCCGGGGGTGGGCGCGGTGGTCGACACCGTGTCGCCGTCGGGCGCCTGGGGGAGGGCGGGCGCCGGGGCCGCCGAGCCCGCGGGCGCGGGCTCGACCTG
>NZ_WWJX01001608.1 GCF_009865215.1 Streptomyces sp. SID3343
GCCGGCTCCGCGGCGCTTCGCCGGTCGGGCCCGGGGCCCCCGGTCTCGGCGCCGCACGCGGCGGTGAGCGCGAGGACACACACGAACGCGGTGAGGGTGCTGCGAGTCCTCGTCCTCATGGTCGGTTGTACCTCCCCACCTCGCGCCGCACGCCGTCCACGATCGCGGCGGCGGCCACCAGCGCGAGCACCCCGACACCGATCTCCAGACCGTTCAACGCCTTTCGGCCGGACGTGACCGAATTCTCGAAGTCCTGCTGATCCTCGGCGACCGCCTCGTCGAGCGCGGCCTCGACGCGGGCGAACGCGACACGCGACGCGCCGTCGGCCTTGGTGACCAGGCTCACGGCCTCCTTGAACCTGCCGCTGTCGTACAGCTTGGTCACCGACTCGTGGGCCTTCAACCACTCGGCGGCCGCGGTCTGCGCGGCCAGGATCTTGGCCCGGGTCTCGGGGTCGGACCGCGACATCTTCTCCGCCTCCACCAGCGCGCCGATCGCGGCGGGGCGCCCCTTGATCGCGGGGCCGTCCTCGGACGCGGGACGCGCCTTGACCTCGGGGCCGCCCATCAGGAGAGTCCACGCGTCCTTGAAGTCCTCTTCGTACGAGCCGTTGTCGCTGCCGCGCATGACCAGCGTCAGGCTCTCGTCGCCGTGCGCGCGCAGGCTCTGGAAACGGGCCTGGGCCAGTTTCTCGACCGGTCCCCACCCGTCGCGCTTGCTGCGGTCCAGGTCGGCGCGCGAGGAGTCGGTACCGGTCCACAACCACACGACCGACACGAGAGTGCCGACTCCGGCGATCAACAGGCCGACGTTGATCCGACGCCGGGTGCGCTTGGCGAAGAACAACAGCGACGCGGCGATCGCCACGAGGCTGATCAGGAGGAGCACGATCGGGACCCACGGCTTCGAGGTCGCGTCGTCGTGGTCGTCGACCAGCCGCTGCTGCGCCATGGTGTGCAGTTTCTCGGCAGCCGGCAGGATCTCCTTGCGCATCACGTTGTTGGACGCGGCCCGCAGGTAGGCCGCGCCGACGGTGTTGCCCTGGCGCGTCTCCGCCTTGGCCCGCTCGACGAGGCTGGCGTACACCGGAAGTTGCGTGCCGATCTTGGTGAGTTCGTCCTTCTCCTTCTCGGACACGCCGGCCGAGCCGGCCTTGATCAGGTTGCGCGCCGCGGTGTCGATCGCGTTCTGGTAGACCTGACGCACGGTGTCGGACTCGACTCCGCCTTCGAGCAGCCCCGCCGCCGCCGTCGCGTCGGCGTCGGCCAGTGCGCGGTAGATCTCCTGGGTGTCGACGCCCAACGGCCCGCTGCCGTTGTCCACCGACCGGGCGGCGCCGGCTCGGTCGGCCACCGCGAGCACCGCGAACAACCCCGCGAGCAGGCTGATCAGGATCAGGGCGACCCCGGTGAGGAGCATTCGGCCCGGTGTCGTGGCGCCGGCCTGCAGGAGCCGACGCCCGGATATACCGCGCAATCGGAACACTTTCGCCGAGCGCCGCGCCGGCGCACCTGACCCCGCAGGTCCCGGAATCGAAACGGCTGCCGCCAACGCCCTGCCTCCCCCACTGTCGTGTGCGCCCCTGTGCCGTGGGGTCTCGTCGACCCGGCGCCACGCCTTGCCGTGCCCACCCCATCGCGAGCGTGGAACGGTGTCACATCGAAGTTATCGCGCATGTGAGACCTGACTCGA
Source organism: Streptomyces sp. SID3343 (assembly GCF_009865215.1). Lineage (GTDB taxonomy): Bacteria > Actinomycetota > Actinomycetes > Streptomycetales > Streptomycetaceae > Embleya. The sequence goes on from NZ_WWJX01001608.1 coordinate 1,694, forward strand.
TGGTCTTCCCTCGTTCTGAGCGGACCTGTGTGTGCGGGCATCGATGCCGTGGCGCGCCGATGTCCCAGGGCCAGGACATTACCGCTGCCGGCCGCCCGTTCGGTGCCGATCACCCACTCGTCACGCACTGATCGCCCGGTGTCCACCGACCCCGCGACGGCTCGGCTGTCAGCGGGCCGCCGGCCGTGCCGGCGGCGTGTGCGTCCGGTATCAGCCGCCCCCTCCACAGTGGTGACAACGCAATCGAAGAGTCGACCACGACGGCGACGAGGAACCACGAACGGGGAGCAACCCCATGACTTACGCGATCGAGACCGAAGGCCTCGTCAAGCGGTACGGCACCACCAACGCCCTGGACGGGGTCGACCTGCGGGCCGAGACCGGCACCGTTCTGGGCCTGCTCGGCCCCAACGGCGCGGGCAAGACCACGATGGTCCGAGCCCTTGCCACGCTGATCAAGCCCGACGCGGGCATCGCCCGGGTCGGCGGCTTCGACACCGTGCGCCAGGCACACAACGTCCGCGGCCTGATCGGCCTGACCGGGCAGTACGCCTCGGTGGACGAGGAGATGACGGGCTACGAGAACCTGCTCCTGCTCGGCCGGCTGCTCGATCTGTCCCGGCGCGACGCCAAGGCCCGGGCGCGGGAACTGCTCGCGCGGTTCGACCTGACCGACGCGGGTGACCGCGCGCCCGGCACGTACTCGGGCGGCATGCGGCGCCGACTCGACCTCGCGGCGTCCCTGGTGGGCCGCCCGGCGTTCCTGTACCTGGACGAGCCGACCACCGGACTCGACCCGCGCAGCCGCGAAATGGTGTGGGACCTGGTGCGCAACCTGGTGCGCGAGGACGGTGTCACGGTGCTGCTGACCACGCAGTATCTGGACGAGGCGGACCAACTCGCGAGCGACATCGTGGTGATCGACCACGGTCGGGTGATCGCGAAGGGGTCGTCCGACGAACTCAAGGGCCAGGTCGGCGGGCAGAGCCTGGAGATCCGCCCGGCCGATCCCGCCCGGCTGCCGGACGTGACCGCGATCCTGCACGAACTCACCGGTCGGGAACCGGTCGTCGAGCCCGAACGCGGTCAGGCGACCGTGCCGGTGAGTGACGAGGACCTGCTGCCGGTGGTGGTGCGCCGGCTCGACGAGGCGGGCATCCGCGCGACCGAGCTCGCGCTGCGCCTGCCCAGCCTCAACGAGGTCTTCCTGACCCTGACCGGCCACCGCAACCAGGACGAGCCGGAGCACGACGACGGGCAGGGCGACCGGAAGAAGGCGGCATGAACCGCCTCGCCGACCTCTACGGCACGCGCGTGCTGCCGATGCTCGCCCTCGTCCTGTTGACGATCGCCCACCTGGGCCCCGTACTTGGAGCGACCCGATGACCACGACCACCGTCCGACCCGCGGCCGAGCACATCGACGAGCGCCCCGGCCCGATCGCGAGCGTGCCGCACCGAAGCGATCCGGCCACCGTGTTGCGGCACACGTTGACGCTGACCTGGCGCAGCCTGGTCAAGCTGAAGAAGCAGAGCGAGCAGCTGATCGACCTGACCCTTCAGCCGATCCTGTTCACCGTGATGTTCGTGTACCTGTTCGGCGGCGCGATCGAGGGCAGCACGCACGAGTATCTCCAGTTCCTGCTGCCCGGCATCCTCGTGCAGACGGTGGTATTCGCGTCGGTGGGCACGGGTGTGGGGCTGTGCACCGACATGTCCACGGGCGTGTTCGACCGGTTCCGGAGCCTGCCCATCTCACGGATCGCGCCGCTGGCGGGCACCGTGCTCGGCGACGTGCTGCGCTTCCTGGTCGCGGTGACGTCGGTGTTCGTGTTCGGCTCGATCCTCGGCTTCCGCTTCCACACCAACCCGATCGCGGTCGCCGCGGCGATCGGCCTGGTCCTGGTGTTCGCGTTCGCGCTGTGCTGGGTCGTGGCGCTGCTCGGGGTGACCATGAAGCAGCCCCGAAGCGTGCAGGGCGTCTCCTTCATGATGATGTTTCCGCTGACCTTCGGCTCGAACCTGTTCGCCAAGACCGACACGATGCCGGGCTGGCTCCAGGCGTGGGTCAAGGTCAACCCGATCACCGAACTCACCGGCGCCTCTCGGGGATTGACCACCGGCGGTCCGGTCGCCCACCACGCGATCGTCACGCTGATCTGGGCCGCCGGCCTGATGCTCGTGTTCATCCCGCTGACCCTGCGGGCCTACAGCCGCCGGACCTGATCGACACCCGTGCCGCGTCGCCCTCCCCTGATTCCCCGTCACCCAGGTGGTGACGGGGAATCAGTGCTGAGCGTCGGGCACGATCAGGGCCACCGCCTGCTCGGGGGTCAGCGCCTCACCGAGGGCCCTGTGTCGAGCGAACTCCTCGGCCCCCAGAGCCTGTTCCACCTCGCGACTGATCCGCTCCGAGTCGATGTCGCTCAGGTCCGGGTGGCCGCGCACGGCCTTCGCGGCGCCGAGCAGCAGCGCGGCCCCTTCAAGGTCGCCGGCGAGGGCGGTCACCGATGCGCTCGCCTCCACGCACGTGGCCAGGATCGGCATGTCCTGGGAGCCGAGGGCGTTCGACGTCGCGAGGACCACCGCCGCGCGGGCGGCGGCCAGGTCCCCACGCGCGCACGCTACGTGGGCCTTGCCGACGTTCAGCGACGCCACCATTTGCGGGTGCATCAGTTTGTCGTTCGGCATCACGCGCTGCGCACTGGCGAAGCGACGCTCGGCTTCGTCGAGGTCGCCGACGTATCGGGCGATCTCCCCCAGACCGATCTCCGCGAACAGGGTGTGCATGGTGGTCCCGCGGCCGTCCACCCGCTCGGCGATGCCCTCCATCACCAGACGTGCCTGGTCCAGGTCGCCCGAGCGCGCGAGGATCGTCCCGCGCCGGACGAGGAGTTGCGGGACCTCGTCGTCGGCCCGCAGTACCCGCAACAGTTCGAGCGCCTCGTCCACCGCGACGAGAGCCGCGTCGAACTCGCCCCGATACACCAACAACTCCGACAGCCCGGAGATCGCCGACGCACGGCCCCATCGGTCACCCATGGCCGCGAACCGATCGCGCGCGTCGGACAGGTAGCCCACGGCCTCGTCGGGTTGGCCCAGATTGACCGCGAAGTGGCCGCGCATCAGCCGTACCATCGCCTGCGCCCACGGATCCTCCAGGACGTCGGCGGCCACCAGGGCTCGTCCGAGAGCCGGGTGGTCGCGCCGGGCGACGGCGGCCAACATGTCCAGGAAGACCGGCAGCGTACGGGTCCGCCCCGGATCCAATCGCCGCGAGATCAGGCGCGCCAGGGCGAACGCCCGAATGCCTTCCCTGTCCTCCGAGGACGCGAACGAGTGCATCGCGTGGAACGCCCACGTCTCGGCGAGCCGCTCGCTCCACGTGGCGCCCGGTATCGCGAGCGCGTCGCGACCCCACGCGTGGGCCTCGCCGTGGTTGCCGCGCATCGCCCAGAACCAGGACAGCGAACCGACCAGGCGCACCGCCTCGTCCGCGTTCGCGTGCTCGACGACGTGGCGCAGGGCGACGGCGAGGTTGTCGTGTTCGGCGCCGAGCCGCTCCAGCGCCGCCAGTTGGCCCGGCCCCAGCAACCGCGAGTCCTGGGTGGCGGTGAAGTCCACATACCACGCGGCGTGGCGCGCGGCGGTGGCTTCGGTCTCGCCGGCCGCGGTCAGTTGCTCCGCCGCGTAGGCCTGGATGGTCTCCAGCAGGCGGTATCGGGTCTCGGTCGTGCCGACCACGTCGACGAGCGACTTGTCCACGAGTCCGGCGAGCAGGTCGAGCACGTCCTCGGCGGCGAAGTCGCCCTCGTGCGGCAGGATCGCCTCCGCGGCCTCCAGGGTGGTGCCGCCCGCGAAGACCGACAGCCGCCGCAGCGCGCCGCGTTCGCGGTCCTCCAGCAGGTCCCAGCTCCACTCGACGACCGCGCGCAGCGTCTGATGGCGCGGCAGCGCGGTCCGGCTGCCGCCGGTGAGCAGGCGGAACCGGTCGTCGAGCCGGTGGGCGATCTGGCCGGGGGTGAGCGAACGGGTGCGCGCGGCGGCGAGTTCGATCGCCAGCGGTTGGCCGTCGAGGCGGCGGCAGATCTCGGCGACCGCGCCGATCGTGTCGGTGTCGATGACCAGTCCCGGGCGCACCGCGTGGGCGCGGTCGGCGAACAGCCGGACCGAGGCGTAGGTCATCCCGTCGTCGGCGCCGACACCGGCGGGTGGCAGCGCGAGCGGGCCCAGCGGGTAGAGCATCTCGCCGTCGATCCCGAGCGGCTCCCGGCTCGTGGTCAAGATTCGTACCGCGGGCGCCTGGGCGAGCAACCGGCCCGCGAAGGCCGCGGCCGACGCGACCAGGTGCTCACAGTTGTCCAGAATCAGCACGCTGGGCCGGCTCGCGAGCAGTTCGGCGATCCGGTCGACGACGTCGCGGCCGACCGGCGGGTGGGTTTCGAGCAGGCCCACCTCCCGGCCGCCGAGCGCGCCGAGCACGGCCTGCGGGACGTCCAACGGGTCCAGCACGGGGGCGAGTTCGACGAACCACACACCGCCGGCGAACTCGGCGCCGCGCGCCACGAGACGGGCCCCGGCCTCGGTGCTGAGCCGGGTCTTGCCCGCGCCGCCGGGGCCGACGACGGTGACCAGGCGGGACTGGTCCAGGAGTCGACCGACCCGCTGCACCTCGTCGTCGCGGCCGACGAAGGTGGTCAGTCGCGCGGGCAGGTTGCCGGGCGCGTCGCGCGGCGGGACGGCGGGCGTCGGGGCCGCGGGCGGGGCCGGGGCGCCGGCGGGTCGGGCCTCGGGTGTCCCGGCCGAGTCGCCGCCGCGCAGGACCGCGAGGTAGGCGGCCTCCAGGTCGGGCGACGGGTCGATGCCCAACTCGTCCGCGAGCCGCTCGCGCAGCCCCTGGTACAGGGTCAACGCGTCGGCCCGGCGGCCTTCCTCGTGCAGCGTGCGGATCAGCAGGCCGTACAGCCGTTCGCGCAGCGGGTGTTCGCGGGTGAGCTGTTCCAACTCGGCGGCCAGCCCGCCCGTGCGACCGAGCGTCAGGTGCGCCTGCACCCGGTCCTCGATCGCGCCCAGGCGCTGTTCGGCCAGCCGCGCGGCGGGGCCGATCGCGAACGGGGCGTCGGCGGCGTCGGTCATCGCGGGCCCGCGCCACAGCGCGAGCGCTCGGCCGAGCAGGTCGGCGGCGCCGGCGGGGTCGCGCTCGTCGAGGAGTCGGCGGCCACGAATCGCGAGATCGGCGAACACGTGCGCGTCCACGTCGGCGCGCCGGATCGCCAGCACGTAGCCGGCGGGGCCCGATTCGAGGTCGGCCGGCAGTTGTCGCCGCAGCCGCGAGATCAGCGACTGGAGCGCGTTGGCGGCCCCCGACGGGGGGTCCTCCCCCCAGACCGCCTCGATCAGCCGCTCGCTGGAGACCGGCCTGCCGGGGTCCAGGGCAAGCCGGATCAACAGCGCGCGCAGGCGCGCGCCGCCGATCGTCACGGATTTACCGTCGTCGTCCCGCACGTCGAGCGGGCCAAGCACCGAGATGTGCACGCCTCCACTCTTCCATCCCCGGGCGCCCCCGGAGTGGACCGGAGGTCGGGAGCGGACAAGAGTGTGATCGGTCGACGGCGGAGAGTTGCGAACTGGGAGCGTCCCGGGGCACGGGAACCCGGGACGATCATCAGGAGAATTCACTCTTTCGTGGTATTAATTCCCACTCCTGGGAGTGAGGAGAGTGAACTGACAACCGGTCGGTATCGGTCTCGAAACGGCTTAGGCGCCGACGCGACCGATAAACGTGTGCCACGCGCCCGCGCCCAGTTCGAGCACGGGACTGGCGACAACTTTCGAGTCGCGCACCAGGACCGCCGACGCGGTGGGAGCCGTCTCGACGCAATTGCTGGTCGCGCCGCTGTAACTGCTGCGTCGCCAAGCGTGACGAATAGCAGTGCCGTGACCTGCGGTTTCCACGTCGGAGTGGGAAGCCGAGGCGATAATCGGGGAAACGAACTGGTATTGCGAACCCGGGTTTGTGTTGCTCAAGACAATTCCTTTGCAGCGTTCTCGATCATGGACAGTGATTCGCCGTACGACAGCGCCGAAGCGCGGATGTCCTCGAACATACGCTCATAGACACTGACGTGTTCCGGTTCCTCCAGATAGAGGCTACTCGTATGTGTGTCGAGTACGACCACATCCAGATCGGAAAGCGCGGGGAATCCGATGATCGAGAAAGAACCCTCGATGGCGGGGTAGGCGCCGGCCGCGAACGGGAGGATCTGGAGTCGAACATGGGGACGGGCCGCAGCCGCCGTCAGGTGTTCCAGTTGGGCCCGCATCGTCTCCGGACCACCCACGACGGTGCGCAGCACGGCCTCCGAGATCACCACGGTGAGTCGAAACGACGCCTCGCCGCCCGGGCCGGTTCGATCCAGTACCGCTTGGCGTTCCTGACGTACGCGCACGAGCATGTCCACCTGATCGCTCGGCATGTCCTCGCGTACTGCCGCGATCACCGCTCGGACATAGTCCGGCGTCTGGAGCAGGCCGGGAATGAGCGAGAGTTCGAATCCCCGCATCCCGCACGCCTCGGCCTCCAGGCTCAGCAGTTCCGCGTACGAGCTGGGCAGGATCGACGAGTAACTGTGCCACCAACCACGCTTTTTGGCCTCGCGCGCCAGCAGGAGCAACGAGTCGCGCTCCTGGTCGTCGGCGACCTGATAGAGATCCAGCAGGATCCGCAGGTCGACGGGCCGCACGCCACTTCGCCCCAATTCGATCCGACTGACCTTGGAATCCGAGCATTCCAGCCGCACGGCGACATCTTCGAGACTCAGGCCGCGCGCTTCGCGCAACCGCCGCAATTCCGTGCCGAGCCTGCGCTGCCGGACGGTCGGGTTGGGCGCCATGGCCACGCCGCACCTCCACTACACGCTCTGTTCACGCGCCGAACCGGAACGTCGGCGCGTCCGATCGGGGGACAGTGTGCCCTACTGCGAGTGAAAGTGTGGCTACTACCGAAAAGGTCCCGTCAATCCAAGTTTGGGAATTGCAGAATCGACGACGGCCGGGCACGCTGCATGTCGGCCATGACTCAATGTCGCTCACGGGTCGCCCTGGGTGTTCGTTCCCGGAACACGCGACCCCCTGCCGCACGTCCGGAGGTCTACATGCCGGTGATGGCGGAGGACGTCCGTCACTACTGCGTCCAACTCTCCGCGTCCGCCCGGGGTGTCGGACGAGCCCGTCGGACCACCGGAAAGGTTCTGCACGATTGGGGCCTCGCCGAATTGGTCGACGTGGCGGAAGTCCTGCTCACCGAATTACTGACGAATGTGCTCGTTCACGTGGGACCGGGCGCGTGGCACGCGCTGACCCTGCTGCACGACGGAGACGTGCTGCGGGTCGAGGTGCGCGACCCTTCGCCGCGGATGCCGGTGCCCCGCGTGGGCGACTGGGACGCGGAGTCGGGCCGCGGCCTGCGGATGATCGAGTGCATGTCCCACGCGTGGGGCGTCGACCGTCTTCCGCCGGGCAAGGTCGTGTGGTTCACCCTGCCCGACGGGGCGTAGCCGGCGCCGGGTCCGCCCGACCGGGCGGCGGTCGCCGCCGCCCGGTCGGGCCCTGTTCGGCGGGCTCGGCCGGTGACCTCAGTCGGTGGTCGAGCCGCCGGCTCGGCGCGCGAGCAGGCACTCCTCGGCGAACGCGAGTACACGCAGGTGATAGGCACGAGCCGCGTGGTGAAGGCTGATGTTGTGGCCGACGCCGGGCTGGATGTGCGTCTCCACGCGCGGTGCGAGCGCGAGCAACCGCCTTGCCTCGTCGAGGACTTCGGGCCCGGCGAGATTGGAGCGCTCGAACTCGGCGATGGTCCACTGCACGGGCACGCGCACCTGCGCGAGCACCCCCGGCAGGGTGTACGGGTTCTGCCGCACGTCGACGAACTCGGCCATCGGTACCGGCGCCACGATCCGACCGGCACGAGTGAGCAGCCCCGGATCGTAGCTGCCGGGCGGCCCGAAGAACGTGTCGGGCACGCCGCCGCCACCGGTCGAGGGCACGAAGTCGCCTTCGGTGGGGATCGCCGCGAGCTCGTCGAGGCGGGCCTGGGTGTACTTGAGCGGCACGCCGCCGACGGCGAGCCCGAGCAGGTCCCGGCCGCGCTTGTCGGCGCCCATCCGCAGACTCAGGATCGCGCCCATCGAATGCGCCGCGACGAACACCGGTACGTCGCCGAAGCCGTCGATCAACGCGAACAACAGGTCGGCCTGCGCGTCCAGTCCCTGACGGGCGCGATCGAGCCCGGCGGAGGCACCGTAGCCGGGCCGGTCGATCGCGAGCACGGTCCAGCCGAGAGCCGCGCCGAGCGTGAGCAGTGAGTCGCCGGTCGCGTTCTCGCGGTGCCAATAGGCCGCGCGCGAGCCACCGCCGTGCACCGCGAGCAGTACGCCGCGAGCGGGTGTCCCACCCCCGCCGAACAGATCGCGCGCTTCGGGCGGGTCGGGCGTGTCGGACGGCGTGTCGGGTGGGTCCGGCGGGCCGGCTTGGGGTCGCGCGAGCAGACCCGACAGCGTCGTACCCGCGATGTCATAGGCAACGTTCTCGACCCGGCCGGGCATGGTGCTGACCTCCACGTGCGGATTGCCCTGCGATCACACCACACCGTCGACACGAGTCATTGACGGGGTATGCCGTGCATCCAACAATGTAACGGTGTAACAGAGGCGTCGCCGGAGCGGGCGCGCCGCAGACCGCGCGGACAACGCACCCGCCACGGACAACGGAGTCACCCGTGAAGCACCAGGACGTCGTCGCCACGGGGCGACGCATCATCGACCACCTCGCCAACCGCACACTCGACCTGGGCACCGCCCCCGTCGAACTCGACGGCTCGTGCTTCACCGATCCGGTGCGCTTCGCGCGCGAACGCGAGGTGCTCTTCCGGCGCACCCCGCAGGTGATCGGCTGGGCCGGCGAGGTGGCCGAGCCCGGCGACTTCATCGCCCGCGACGTGGACGGCGTCCCGGTCCTGGTGACCCGCGATCAGGACGGCGAACTGCACGCGTTCCTGGACGCCTGCACGCACCGCGGTATGCGGGTGAGCGGCGAGACGCCGCGCACCGAGGGCACCACCGGAACCGGCTGCGGCTCGGCCCGGCGCTTTCGCTGCGGCTATCACGGCTGGACGTTCGACGGCGGCGGCGCACTGGTCGGCCTGCCGGGCCGGCCGCAGTTCCCGGGCATCGACCCCGAGAAGTACGGGCTGCGCCCACTGCCGGTGGCGCTGTCCGCCGGACTCGTGGTGGTCGGCCTGCGTCCCGACGTCGTCGTCGAGGGCGCGCTCGCGGACGTCGAGGACGCGTTCGCGGGGTTTCCCTACGAGCGCACCCGCGCGGTGATCAGCGAGCGCTTCGACCTGGAGTGCAACTGGAAGCTCAACGTGGACATCAACGTCGAGGCGTACCACGTCCCGTTCCTGCACAAGAACACGATCGACGGCATCGTGCTCAACCACGGCATCGTCGACACGTGGGGGCCGCACACCCGGTTCGCGGTGCCGATCGCCGGCGGCTTCGAGCAACTCGCCGAGGTACCCGAGCAGGCGTGGCCGGCGCGGCTGCCGATGGTCAACGTGCAGACCCTGCTGCCGTCGGCCGTGCTGATCGAGAGTCCGCTGAGCACGACACTGCTGCGGATCTACCCGGGCGACCGCCCGAACCGCTCGGTCATCCACATGACCGAGGGCACGTGGGAGCCGCTGAGCGAGGCGAGCATGGCGACCGCGCGCTCGAATCACGAGACCAACAAGAGAGTGCTCCGGGCCGAGGACTTCCCCGGCGCCGAATCCTGCCAGCGCGGCTTCGACGCCGGCCTGCCGACGATGGTCGTGGGGACGGGCGAGTCGGCGATCGCGCACTGGCACCGGGTGTGGGACGACGCCTTGGCGGCGGCACCGCACTGATGCGCTCCGCCGGCGGGAGCGGGTCGCCGGCGGCGGGCGGGCCGTGACCGGGTGCCCTGGTCGGGAACCTCGCGCGCGCGGGTTATGATCGACCTGCTCGCGAAACGCTGTGCGGTTCGCGAAGGAGGCACCTTTGGCCGGGTGCCTCCTTTTTTTGTCCGCAGCTTTTGCCGGCTGCTTTCGCCGGCCTGTTTGCCGGCCCCGTTCGTCTGCTTCGCGGGCCCGCGGCCCGCGCGAAGCCGCTCGCGACCGGCTCGCGACCCGGTCGGGCGAAGCGTATCCGGATCGTTTTTTTCGAAGCTGCCCGCGCCGCGCCGCAGGACCCTACTCTGCTCTCCGGCAAGCACCTCGACAGGTCCCGGAAGGGCGTCCGCGATGCCCGGTGTGCGCACGCTCGGTGAGGTCGTAGAGCACGACGGACCGCTTGCGGAAGGTCCGTTGCGCGAGATCGCCGCAGGTATCGCGGACGCTCTGGCGCGCGTGCACGCGATCGGTCTCGTGCACGGCCGGCTCGGCCCGGATCAGGTGTTGATCACGCCGTACGGTCCGCGGGTGACCGGATTCGCGGGGCGCGCGGGCGACACCGCCGGCGACCCGGCACAGGACGTCCTCGCGTTCGCCAACCTCATCACGTTCGCGGGCGGCGGGACTTCGCCGCCCGGCCTGCGACCGTTGTTACGGCTGTGCCTGGACCCCGACCCGGACCAGCGTCCGACCGCCGTCGACCTCGATCGCGTGCTGACGCCCCGTCCGCCCGTGCTCGTCCTGCCGCCGCCGGTGCGCGACACGGCGGACGTACCCCGAGAGGCCGTGGCTCAAGACCCGCCCACCGGCCGCGGCTCGACCCGGCGTCGACTGCTCGT
>NZ_WWJX01001609.1 GCF_009865215.1 Streptomyces sp. SID3343
CCCGACGGCGAGGCCGGCTGGCAGGAACCGGTCGCGGCCGAACTGGAGTCGGCGGCCGACCGCCTCGACCCGCGCGGCGGGGTGATGGCCCGGTTCGTGTGGTTCGACCCGTCGCTTGCGGAGCCGGCCGCGGCCCCCGGCGTACGAGGGCGGCTGCTCATCGTCCTCCACCACCTGGTCGTCGACGGCGTGTCCTGGCGTGTGCTGCTGCCGGACCTGGCCGCGGCCTGGGCACAGGTACGCGAGGGCCGCACTCCGCGGCTGCCCGGCGCGGGTACCGCACCGGGCCGCTGGACACGCGCCCTCACCCGCGCGGCACACTCCGCCGAACGGCTCGCCGAACTGCCCCTGTGGCGCTCGATACTCGACGGCCCCGATCCGCTACTGGGCGCCCGGGGCCTCGACCCCGACGTCGACATCCGCACCACACTCGAACACGTGCGGATCGGGCTGCCCGCCGAGGCGACCGAGACGCTGCTCACCAGGCTCCCGGCCGCGTACGGCGGCGGCGTGAACGACGCGCTGCTCACGGCTTTGGCGATGGCGGTCGCACGGTGGCGCCACGACCGTGGCGTGGACGCGTCCGCGACGCTGGTCATGCTGGAGGGGCACGGGCGCGAGGAGAGCGCGGTGCCGGGCGCCGACCTCTCGCGCACAGTGGGCTGGTTCACCACCGTGTTCCCGGTCCGGCTCGACGTCGCCGGCCACGACCTGGGCCAGGCGTTCACCGGCGGCCCGGCGGCGGGCGCGCTCGTCAAGGACGTCAAGGAGCGGCTGCGCGCCCTGCCCGACAAGGGTCTCGGCTTCGGCCTGCTGCGCCACCTCAACGCGGAGACCGCGGCCGAGCTGAGCCGTTACCCCGCGGGACAGATCGGCTTCAACTACCTGGGCCGGTTCTCCGGCGCCGACATGCCCGAGGAACTGCGCGGTCTGGGCTTCACCCCGATCGGCGACCTGACCGCACCGCGCACCATGGACACACCCGCCATGTCCACCCTGGAGATCAACGCGGCCGTCCTCGACACCGTCGACGGCGGCGCCCGCCTGGAGACCGACTTCGCCTACCCGCCCGGCGTGCTCGACCGCGCCGAGGTCGCCGAGCTCGCCGCGCTGTGGCGGGACGCTCTCGAAGCCCTGGCCCGGCACGCGCACGACGCGGACGCGGGCGGGCTCACCCCGTCGGATCTGCCGCTGGTGGCGGCGACACAGGCAGACATCGACACGTGGGAGCACCGCTACCCCGGCCTGGTGGACGTCTGGCCGCTGACAGCCCTGCAATCGGGTCTGCTGTTCCACACCGAGCTCGGCGGTGACGCCTGGGACCCGTACCAGATGCAGATGACGCTTCATCTCTCCGGGCACGTCGACCCGCACCGGATGCGCGCCGCCGGGCAGGCCCTGCTGGACCGGCACGCGAACCTGCGCGCCGCGTTCACCACCGACACCGCAGGCGACCGGGTCCAGGTCATCGCCCCCGAGGGCGTCGAACTCCCCTGGCAGGTCATCGACTTCGCTGCACTGTCCGACCGGGAGCGCGACGAGGCCGTGGCCGCCTTCCTCGTCGCCGACCACGCCGCCGCCTTCGTGCCCGACACGCCGCCACTGCTGCGGATGTCCCTGCTCCGCACGGGCGAGCTGAAGTCGGACCTGGTCCTGACCGCCAGTCATGTCCTGTTCGACGGCTGGTCGTTGCCGCTGCTGCTGCAAGAGTTGCTCTTCCTGTACGCCTCCGGGGGCGACCCGTCGGCGCTGCCCCGGCTGCGCCCGTTCCGGGACTTTCTGCGCTGGCTCGACCGGCAGGACAAGGAGGCGACCGCCCGCACGTGGGCCGCGGAGCTGGACGGTGTGCGCGAGCCGACGCTTCTGCTGCCGCACGCCGCGTTCGATCCCGGTGGTCGGCACGAGGCCGACCGGGCGGGGATCGGGCAGGTCGACGTCGGCCTGTCCCCGGACGAGGCCAAGGAGCTGGCCCGGCGGGCCACCGAACTCGGCGTCACCGTCAACACGATCGTGCAGGGCGCGTGGGCGCTCCTGCTCGGGCAGCTGACGGGCCGCCGGGACGTGGTGTTCGGTGCGACCGTGTCGGGCCGTCCGCCGCAGGTACCGGGCTCCGAGGCGATGCTCGGCATGTTCATCAACACCGTTCCGGTACGGGTCGACTGCGCCCCCGACGCATCTCTCGCGCAGGTCCTGACCGACCTCCAGGGGCGACAGGCCGCGCTGCTCGACCACCATCACCAGGCACTGACGGAACTGCACCAGGCACTCGGCCTGCCGAAGCTCTTCGACACCCTGGTGGTCTTCGAGTCCTATCCCGTGGACCGGGCCGGGCTCGCAGCGGCGCACACCGCCGCCGGAATCGAGGTCACCGGCATCCGCCCGGTCACCGGCACCCACTACCCACTGACCGTCATCGCGGAGTCAACCACCCACCTGCGGCTCTCCCTTCACCATCAACACGCCCTCCTCGAACCGTCCGCCGCGCACCGGATCGCGGACCGCCTCCTGCGGGTGCTGCGCCACATCGCGGCCGACCCTCGGCAGGCGGTCGGCTCGGTCGACATCCTGGACGCCGGCGAACGGGTCCTGCTGATCGACACGTTGAGCGGCGCGGCGGCGGTGGCACCGGTGCCGCAGGCGACGGTGGCCGACCTCTTCGAGCAGCAGGCGGCCACGACTGCGAACGCTCCGGCGGTGCTGTACGAGGGCACTTCGACCACGTACGCGGAACTCGATGCCCGGGCCGACCAGCTCGCCCGGGAGCTGATCGCGGGCGGAGCGGGCCCGGAAACCGTGGTGGCCGTGGCCCTGCCCCGCACCCCCGACCTGATCGTCGCCCTGCTGGCCGTCTTCAAAGCGGGCGCCGCCTATCTGCCCATCGACCCCAAATATCCCAGCAGCCGCCTGGACTTCATCCTGAGCGACGCCGCCCCCGCCTTGATCCTCACCGAGACGGCGACGGCACACGTACTGCCCGCCACCGATGTGCCCGTCCTGCTCGTCGACACCCTCGATCTTGCGGAACATCCGACGACCGGCCCCGCAGAAGGCCGCCGTTCGGGTCCCGGGGCCCTGGCGTACGTGATGTACACGTCGGGCTCCACCGGCACACCCAAGGGCGTGCTCCTGGACCACGCCGCCGTCGTCAACGGCATCCGCCACCTCGCCGACCGCACCGACATCACCGCGGGTTCCCGCGTTCTGGCCGCGACCTCCGTCAACTTCGACGTCTCCGTCTTCGAGACGTTCACCACCCTGTGCCACGGTGGCGTCCTCGATCTCGCGCAAGACGTCCTGGAGTTGGCCGAACGCGACACCTGGCACGGCGGCCTGATCAGCACCGTGCCCTCCGCCTTCGCCGAACTCCTGGACCGGATCACCGGCAAGACCTCCGTGCAGACCCTGGTCTTCGCGGGCGAGGCACTGCCCGCGACGCTCGTGCGGCGCGCCCGCGAGGCCTTTCCCCAGGCCCGGATCGTCAACGCGTACGGCCAGACGGAGTCCTTCTACGCCACCACCTTCGCCACCGACGACACCGACACCGACATCGGCAGCACAGCGATCGGCACTCCGCTGCCCAACATGCGCGCCTACGTGCTGGGTCACGGTCTCGTCCCGACGCCGGTGGGCGTGGTGGGCGAGTTGTACGTTGCCGGGCACCTCGCCCGCGGCTACCACCACCGCCCGGCCCTGACCTGCGAGCGTTTCGTCGCCGATCCCTACGGACCCCCCGGCTCGCGCATGTACCGCACCGGCGACCTCGCCCGCTGGACCCCCGACGGGCAACTGCACTACGCGGGCCGCACCGACACCCAGATCAAGATTCGCGGCTTCCGGATCGAACCCGGCGAGGTCGAAGCCGCCCTCGGCGCGCACCCCGACATCACCCAGGCGGTGGTCGTCGCCCGCGACACGGCCGGAAACAGGCAGCTCGTCGGGTACGTGGTCCCGGCGGTCGACACCGTCGACGTACCGGCTCTGCGCGCGTTCGCGGCGGCAAGGCTGCCCGAGTTCATGGTGCCGTCGGCGTTGGTCGTCCTCGACCGACTGCCGCTGGCGCCCAACGGCAAGCTGGACCACGCGGCCCTGCCCGCCCCGCGGCTCGACGGCGAGGCGTACCGCCCGCCGCGCACGTCCCGTGAGGTGGCCTTGGCCGACCTCTTCGCCCAGGTCCTGGGCGTGGACCGGGTCGGCATCGACGACAACTTCTTCACCCTGGGCGGCCATTCGCTGCTCGCCACCCGGCTCGTCGGGCGCATCCGCCCGGAACTCGGCGTGGAACTGCCGATCCGCGCGGTGTTCGACGCCCCCACGGTCGCCGAACTGGCACGGGAGCTCGTCACCGACGCCGACGTCCGGACGCCGCTGCGGCACCGGCCGAACCGCCCCGACCGGGTGCCGTTGTCGTACGCACAGCGCCGACTGTGGTTCATCGACCGCTTCGAGGGCCCCTCGCCGACGTACAACATCCCGCTGACGCTGCGCCTGACCGGAGAGTTGGACGTGGCCGCGCTGACGGCGGCGCTGCGAGACGTGGTCGCGCGGCACGAGAGCCTGCGCACGGTGATCGTCGAGGACGCCGACGGCCGGCCGCACCAGGTGGTGCTGCCCGTCGAGGAGACCCGCCCGGACGTGCCGGTGGTGACGGTCGGTACGGCGGAGGCCGCGGCAGCCGTCGACGAGGCGGCCCAGCGGGGCTTCGACCTCGCCGCGGACATCCCGCTGTGGGCCGGCCTGCTGCGCCACGGACCCACGGATCACACCCTGTGCCTGGTGCTGCACCACATCGCCGGCGACGGCCAGTCCATGGCGCCGCTACTGCGCGAGTTCCGCGCCGCCTACACCGCACGGCTCGCGGGCCGCGCACCCCAACTGCCGCCGCTGCCGGTGCAGTACGTCGACTACACGCTGTGGCAGCACGACCTGCTCGGCGACGCCGACGACCCGCACAGCGCCCTGGCCCGTCAGTCCGCCTACTGGAAGGCGGAGTTGGCGGGGATCCCCCAGCCGCTGCGGTTGCCGACCGACCGGCCGCGCCCGGCGGTCGCGGATCACCGCGGCGACCAACTCGGCTTCACCCTCGACGCGCGGCTCGTGGAGGCGGTCGAAGCGCTGGCCCGCGAACGGCAGGCAACGGCCCCCATGGTCATGCAGGCGGCGCTCGCCGTGCTGTTGCACCGGCTGGGCGCCGGGGACGACATTCCCATCGGCTCCCCCATCGCCGGCCGCACCGACGCCGCGCTCGACGGTCTGATCGGGTTCTTCGCCAACACCTGGGTGCTGCGCGCCGACCTGTCGGGCCGCCCCACGTTCGCGGAACTGCTCGACCGGGTCCAGAGCAAGGCACTGTCCGCCTACGACCACCAGGACGCCCCGTTCGAGCGCCTGGTGGAACTGCTCAACCCGGAGCGTTCGACAGCGCACCACCCGCTGTTCCAGGTGATGCTCGCCTGGCAGAACATCGACCGGGCGGACTTCGGTCTGCCCGGCCTCACCGTGACTCCCGTGCCGGCAAGCACCGGAACCGCGAGGTTCGACCTGTACTTCAACATCGCCACGGACGCGTCCGGGCGCGCTCACGGGCGCCTGGAGTACGCGACGGAACTGTTCGACCACGCGACCGCTGTGGGGATGGTCGATCGTTTTGTGCGTGTGTTGGAGCGGGTGGTTGCGGATCCGGGTGTGTGTGTCGGGGATGTCGATGTGCTTGGTGGTGGTGAGCGGGATTGGTTGGTGCGGGGGGTCAACGACACGGTGGAGCCGTCGTTGGGGTCGGGTTTGTTGGGGGCGGTGTCGCGCTGGGTGGGGGAGACGCCGGGGGCGGTGGCGGTGGTCGGTGTCGGGGGGGCGTCGGGTGTCGGGGAGTCGTTGGGTTACGGGGAGTTGGATGCGCGGGCGAATCGGTTGGCGCATTGGTTGATCGGTCGTGGTGTGGGGCCGGAGTCGTTGGTGGCTGTGTGTCTGCCGCGGTCGGTGGATCTTGTGGTGGCGTTGTTGGCGGTGTTGAAGGCGGGTGCGGCCTATGTTCCGATCGATCCGGGGCATCCGGATTCGCGGATCGACTACATCGTCGAGGACGCACGCCCGGTGCTGGTGCTCGATGCCGATGCGCTGGCCGGCGCGGATGTCGCCGGGTGTGCGGTGTCGGCGCCGACTCCGCGTGTGTCGGAGCAGAACACCGCGTACGTGATCTACACGTCGGGTTCGACCGGAAATCCCAAGGGCGTGGCGATTTCGCGGGGTGCGTTGGCGAATTTCCTGGCGACGATGGGTCGGCGGTTCCCGTTGTCGCCTGGGGATCGGTTGCTTGCGGTGACGACGGTGTCGTTCGACATCGCGGGGCTTGAGCTTTATCTGCCGCTGGTGTCCGGTGCGGCGGTGGTCTTGGCGGACCGGGAGGTGGTTTCCGATCCGTCGGCCGTGGTGGCGGTGATGCGTGAGCGCGGGGTGAGCGCGGTGCAGGCGACTCCGGCGTTTTGGCAGATGTTGGTGACGCACGAGCCGGACGCCGTGCGGGGTTTGCGGGTTCTGGTGGGTGGTGAGGCGTTGCCGGCGCGGTTGGCCGAGTCGTTGGCGGGTCGGGCGGTCGAGGTGTTCAACGTCTATGGTCCGACCGAGACGACGATCTGGTCGACGATGGCGCCGGTGACGGTGGGGGCGGGCGTGCCGGGGATCGGTGTGCCGATCGGGAACACCCGGGTGTTCGTGCTGGATTCGTTGTTGCGTCCGGTTCCGCGTGGGGTGCAGGGGGAGTTGTTCGTCGCGGGTGAGGGTTTGGCTCGTGGGTATCAGGGTCGGCCGGGGTTGACGTCGGGGCGGTTCGTGGCGTGTCCGTTCGGTCCCGCCGGTGCGCGGATGTATCGCACGGGCGACCTGGTGCGCTGGGGTGTGGACGGTGGGTTGGAGTATGTCGGGCGTACCGATTTCCAGGTGAAGGTCCGGGGTTTTCGGATCGAACTGGGTGAGGTGGAGCATGTGTTGGCGTCGCACTCGGGCGTGGCGCAGGCCGTGGTGGTGGTGCGGGAGGACCAGGAGGACGACAAGCGCCTGGTGGGTTACGTCGTCCCCGAACCGGACACCACGCCGACCGCCGCCGACGCCCAGGTGGACGAGTTCGGTCCGCTGCTCGCCGAACTGTCCGAGCATCTGCGTGGGCGCCTGCCGGACTACATGGTGCCTTCCGCACTGGTACCGCTGTCCGAGATACCGCTGACGCCGAACGGCAAGGTCGACCGACGGGCCCTGCCGTCGCCGGACTACACCCGGGTGTCGACCGGCCGGGCACCGCGCAACTCGCGTGAGGAGACCTTCGGCGCGCTGTTCGCCGAAGTCCTGGGGCTGGAGAGCGTCGGTATCGACGACGACTACTTCGCACTGGGCGGGGACAGCATCCGTTCGGTCCAGGTTGTCGCGCGGGCCAAGGCGCGCGGTGTCGGGGTCAGCGTGCGGGAGATCTTCGAGTACCGTACGGTCGCGCGGCTTGCGGAGCTGGTCGAAGGGCGCGAAGGCGAGGAGAGTTCGGCCCTGGCCGAGTTGCCCGGTGGCGGGGTCGGCTGGGCTCCGTTGCCGCCGACCGCGGCGCACGTGCTCGCGCTCGGCGGTGGTGTCGGCCGGTTCTGCGGGTCCGCGATGCTGACCCTGCCCGCGGACGTCGACCGTGCGGAGCTGGTCGCGACGGTGCAGGCCGTGCTGGATCGGCACGACGTGCTGCGTGCCCGGCTCGACCGGGGCGAGCCGGGTCTGTGGATCGAGCCGGTCGGCAGTGTGGACGCCGGCGCGCTGCTGCGGGAGGTTCCCGACATCGGCGCCGAGGTACGGGCCGAGCTGGACGCGGCCGCCGGGCGGCTGGATCCTGACGCGGGTGTGATGGCGCAGTTCGTGTGGTTCGCCTCGGCTGCGGGTGCGGGTCCGGCCGCCGCGCGCCCGGCCGCCGGCCGTGTCGGCGAGCAGGTTGAAGCCCAGGATGCCCAGGATCAGGACCGCGCCGGGCATGGCCGCGTACCACCAGTCGCCGCCGATGATCTGCCCGCCCGCGTCGGCGATCAGGTTGCCCAGGGTGGCCTGCGGGGGCGCGACGCCCAGGCCCAGGAAGCTCAGGCCGCCCTCGGCGAAGACCGCGATGGCCATCGCCATCAACGCCTGGCCCAGCACCGCCGGCCACACGTTGACCATGACCTCGCGGAAGAGGATCTCGCGTGCGGGTACGCCCAGACCGCGCAGGTTGGAGACGTAGTCCTCCTGCATCTCCACGACCGTCGCGGCCCGCGCGACCCGCGCGAAGTAGGGGATGAACCCGAGGCCGATCGCGAGCGCGACGCGCAGGCCGTTGCCGACGGTGACCGGGCCGAAGTGCATGTCGGCGGTGCCCATGAGTCCGATCAGGAACATCACGAACACGAACTGCGGGAGCGCCTGGAGCGTTTCCACCGTGCGCATGAGCAGCCCGTCGAGCCGCCCGCCGTGCCGGCACCCCGCGAGGACGCCGAGCGGCACGCCCGCGGCGATCGCGAAGCCGATCGAGGTCGCGCAGATCAGCAGCGACGTCCACGCGCCCTCGGCGGTGCGCGCGAGCAGGTCGCGGCCGAGGTGGTCGGTGCCGAACGGGTGCGCGAGCGAGGGCGCCTCGGGAAAGGGGGTGACCAGCGCGGTCGGGTCGCCGTGCAGCCGACCGACGGTGGCGACGAGCAGGTAGAGCACGACGCAGGCGAGGCCGATCCACCCGGCGATCCCCAGCCGGGGCACGCGCGCCCTCATGCCGCGCTCGCGACGCGCTCGCGGGTGACGCCGGCTCTCGTGCGCGGGTCCACGAGCGGGTAGAGCAGGTCGACCACGAGGTTGAGCACCAGGAAGATGGCCGACGTGGCGATGCACGCGCCGAGCGCGAGCGGGTAGTCCTGCCGCTGGAACGCAGTGACCATGAGTTGACCGATTCCGGGTATCTGGAACACGTTCTCGACCAGCACGGTGCCCGAGAGCAGCCCGCCGATCAGCACGCCGGCGACGGTCAGGGTGGGCACGATCGCGCCGCGCAGTGCCACCCGGCGCAGCGTCAGCAACCGGGAGCCGCCCATCGCGCGGGCGAACAGGACGTGGTCGGAGGCCATCGCGTCGGCGAGGCCGCCGCGCAACGAGCGGGTGAGCATCGCGAACGTCGCCAGGCCCAGGACGATCGCGGGCAGCACGAGCACGGTGAGGTTGGTCGCCGGGTCCTCGCCGAACGTGACGAAGCCGCCGGCGCCCGGCAGCAGGTCGGGTTGGCTGTCGCCGACCACGACGATCGTGACCACGGCGAGCCAGTAGCCGGGCAGCGACATCGCGACCACGGTCAGTACGCGCGTGCCGTGATCGACCACCCCGCCGCGGCGCAGGACCGACCACACGCCCAGCGCGACGGCCGGGATCACCGCGAACACCGCGGCGAGCAGCCCGAGTTCGAGCGAGACGGGCAGCGCACGACCGATCTGGTCGGCGACCGAGGAGCCGTCGTACAGCGACGTGCCGAAGTCGCCGCGCACGACCCCGCCCACATAGTCCAGGTATTGCGTCGCCAACGGTCGGTCCAGGCCCATCCGGTGTTCGACCGCGGCCCGGGCCACCGGATCGGCCGCGACCTGCGGCGCGAGCTGGTTGACCGGGCTCACCGGGGACGCGTGCAGCAGCAGGAACATCCCGGTCACGACGGCGAACATCACCACGACGACGCCCAGGACGCGCCGCATCAGGTAGTTCGTCATCACTCTCCCTGCCGATCCGATGCGCCATCCATTGTCGGACGGCGCATCGGACGGTGGGCCCCCGGGGCATGCGGACGAGCACTTCGGTCCGTCGTACGGCCGGGTCGACCGCGGTGACGAACCGTTATTTCGGACGAATATTCGAACAGCGGGTCAGGCGGTCTTGCGGAACCGCTCCAGGTCTTGGCCGAGTTCGCGCAGGACGGCGCTGTTGATGTCGTACGCGAACAGCACCTCCTGGATCACCAGCTCCTGCTCCTCGGCATCCCACGGGGCGTTGTTCATCGCGGCGCGGTAGGCGTCCTTCCACTCGGTCAGGTCGCCGAGGGTGTCGAACACATAGAAGTCGCTGCCCTGGGTGCCCGGCAGGTCGTAGTGCTTGCGCATCTGCTTGGCGATGAACTGGCCGCCGGACATGTCGCCGAGGTAGCGCGTGTAGTGGTGCGCGACGAAGCCGCCGGCCCACGTGTAGCACTTCTCGCGCATGCGGTCGGCGTAGCGCTGCGTGGCCTCGTTGGCGGGCCACTCCTGCTTCCAGTTCTCGCCGGCGAGGAAGAGCATGTCGGCCTCCAGGATCGCCCGGCGGTCCAGGCGGGCGTCGGCGAACGGGGCGCCGATCGGGTCCCGGCGCATCGTGTCGGCGGCGTCGTCGAGCACGACGTAGGCCCAGTAGTGCTGGGCGACCATCGCGGTGTAGGCGTCGCGGGTCAGTTCGCCCTTCATCAGCGCTTCGAGGAAGCCCGAGCCCTCGGCCTCCTGGTGGAAGGCCCACGAGCGCTTGCGCAGCGTCTCGGCGAAGGTGGCGCCGGCGGTCTCGGCGGTCTCGGTCGTAGTCATGTGGTTTCTCCCGGGTGCGACGAAGCGACCGAACACGCACGAGAGTGCGGACGGTGTGAAGACCTGATATTTCGGGCGGAACGAGCCCATCACGATTGAGCACAGCACGCAGGGCGAAGTGCTCGCGCAGACCCGGGGCATCGCCCGTTTCCGCCGGTCCTCGCAGTCTGTGCGGCTCGGTGGGGTGCCGTCAAGAACTTACCGACAACTTGTCGGCACGTTGTCGGCAGGGTCACTTTCGGCCCGACGACGACTCGACGGCGGCACGAGCGCAGCGCGAAACCGGCCCCCTACCGAGACCCGGCCGAGACCCGATCGGGCGGGGCCGGGCATGCTGGGCGCCGGATCGCACTCGACCGGCGCCCGTTCGTCGGCCGGCCGGCGGACCCACCCCGGCAGCTACGCCACCGTACGTCCGTCTTAGGATAGCCTCACCTTCAACCATTCCGTACGCTCTCGTACGGTCGGCCCAGAGGAAACAACGTGAGCCCAACCCGCATCGGACGCCGCGACCTCGGCATCACCGCCGTCGCGACACTTCTCCTCGCCTGGTTGGTTCTCGGCCTCGCCGGACCGGCACACGCGAGCGGGACGCCGGCGGCGGGCAAGCCGACGCTGACCGCGGCGAAGACCACCGGGCTCGCCTCGGCCGGTGACGTGGTCAAGCTCGTCGGCTCGGGCTTCACGCCAAACATCCAGCTGTACATCCTTCCCTGCGACCCCGCCCAGGGCGCCGGTCGCGCGTGCGACATGGGCTCGTTCGCCGGGCCCACCGCGGTGGATGCGAACGGCTCGTTCAGCACCGACGTGAAGGTGCAGGCGAAGTTCAGCAACGTCGACTGCCTCAAGACCCGGTGCGCGATCGCGACGTCGAACTCGGCCAACGGCAAGGACCGCACGCAAGAGGCGTATCTGCCGATCGGTTTCGAGGGCGAGGTCGCCGGCCTGCCCGCGAGCCCGGCCCCCGCCACGGCCGCCCCGCAGGCCGGTGCCCCCGGCGCGCCGCAGACCGCGGCCGCACCGGGCTCGGTGCAGGTGACCGACACCGCGAAGCTGTCCGACCACGAGCCCGACGACAAGGACGACGACGGCAACACGGGCCTGATCATCGGCCTCGTCGCCGCCGTCGTCGTGGTCCTGGTGATCGCCGGCGTCGTGGTCAAGCGCCGCCGCCCGGGTGCCTGACCCTTTCGTTCCCCCAACGCTCTGGAGTACCCACGTGCGCAAGTCCCGTACTGCCGCGGCCGTCGCCGCCGGCACCCTGCTCGGCCTCGGCGCCACCGCCTTCGCCGTCGCCCCCGCGTCCGCCGCCGGCACCCCGACGATCACGCTGTCCAAGTCGGCCGGCCTGGCCGCCGCCGGCGACGAGATCACCGTCACCGGCAAGGGCTTCAAGCCCGGCAAGGGCGTCTACATCGCCCAGACCGTGGCCAAGCCCGCGGGCGGCGTGCCGACCCAGTACGGCAACGCCGGTTACGTCCCGCAGGTCGGCGCGGACGGCACGTTCTCGGTCAAGATCAAGCCCACCCAGACCTTCGAGGGCAAGGACAAGGCGAAGGTCGACTGCGCGAGCACGCCGTGCTTCGTGGCGACCTTCAACGACCACACCGACATCGCGAACCGCGACCAGGACGTGTGGGTCCCGGTGACGTTCGGCGCAGCGACGCCGACGCCGGCGACGCCCAGCGCCCCGCCGAGCGCGCCGCCCGCCAAGACGCCGGAGACCGGCGTCACCAACGAGGCCGGCAAGCCGGAGCTGCCGCACACGGGTTCCTCGACCACGCAGCTGACCGTCATGGGCGCCGGCATGCTGCTCCTGGGCGTCGGCGCGGTGGCCGCGTCGCGCCGCCGCCGCGACTCGCGCGTCTGAGCACCCCCGATCCCGATCCCGACCCGCAGGAGGCGATGCGCATGAGCGAGCCGACCGTCAACCCGTTCGGACCGGACGCGATCACCGCCGTCTGCAAGCACATGAACGACGACCACCCCGACGACTGCCTGCTCATCTCGCGCGGCCTCGGTGGTCGGTCGACCGCGACGTCGGCCACGATGACCGGGCTCGACGGGGAGGCGGCCTACTACTCGGCGATCGTCGACGGTGCGCCGGTGGACGTGCGCGTACCGTGGAGTCGCCCGATCACCGAACGCCGAGACGTCCGCGTCGAGGTCGTCGTGCAGTACAACGAGGCGTGCAAGGCGCTCGGCCTGACTCCGCGCGGCGAGGGCGAGCACTGACGCCCGGTCGCGGGTAATCGTCGTCACGCCGACGGCCCGGGAGGAAGCTCTCCCGGGCCGTCGGCGTTGCGTCGAGCGGGTGCGGGGGCTTCGCCGCGGGGGTAAAACCCGGTCGGCACAATTCGTATACGAAGATATAGTGAGCTTCCCTCACTAAAGTTTCGAAGCCCTGCTCGGCTCCTCCGCTCGACCGACTCCTTCAGTAAAGGCCCCCGCCCATGCCACCGATATCCACGTCACGGCTGAGTCAAAAGGTCGTGGTCGGCGCCGTCTTCGTCGCCGCGATGTTCGTCAACATCCTCGACATCACGATCATCAACGTCGCCCTGCCCGCAATCGGCAAGGACCTCGGCGCGACTCAGGCGAGCCTGGCCACGGTGGCCGTCGGCTACCTCGTCAGCCTCGCGGTGTTCATTCCCGCGTCCGGCTGGCTCGGTGACCGGTTCGGCACCAAGCGGATCTTCCTGATCGCGCTCGCGATCTTCACCGGCGCCTCCGCGCTGTGCGGTCTCGCGCAGAGCATCGACCAACTCGTACTGTTCCGCATCCTCCAAGGCGCGGGCGGCGGCATGCTCACGCCGGTCGGCATGGCGATGATGTTTCGGGTCTTCCCGCCCGAGGAGCGCGTGCGCGCGTCTCGCATCCTGATGGTCCCCACCGCCCTGGCGCCGGCGCTCGGCCCGGTTCTCGGCGGCCTGCTCGTCGACAAGGCGTCGTGGCACTGGGTCTTCTTCATCAACCTGCCCGTGGGCATCGCCGCGTTCGTCTTCGGTCTGCTCTTCCTGGAGGAGCACAAGGACCCCAGGGCGGGCCGCTTCGACGTGCCCGGTTTCATCCTGTCGGGCGCGGGCTTCGCGCTGCTGATGTACGCGTTGAGCGAGGGCGCGTCCAAGGGTTGGGGTTCGACGGTCATCGTGTCCACCGGGATCACCGGGCTGGTCCTGTGTGTGGCCATGGTCTTCGTCGAACTGCGGGTCGAGTCACCGATGTTGGACCTGCGCCTGCTCAAGGACCGGCTGTTCGTCAGCACCAACATCGTGTCGATGATCAACTCGGCCGCGTTCCTGGGTGTGCTCTACGTCTTCCCGCTCATGCAGCAGCAGGCGTTCGGCAAGAGCGCCCTGGAGACCGGCCTGCTCACCTTCCCGGAGGCTTTCGGCGTCGTGATCGCGACGCAGTGGGTCTCGCGGCTGTACCCGGTGGTCGGTCCGCGCCGGCTGATGGCGGGCGGCCTGCTGGGCATCGCGGCGTGCGCGGGACTGCTGGCGCTGGTCGACGGGAACACGTCGGCCGTCCTGATCGTCACGCTGATGTTCTTCACCGGCGCGTCGATGGCCCACGTGATGATCCCGATGCAGGCGGCCGCGTTCGCGCGCACGGCGCCCGCGGACAACGGCCGTGCGTCGACCATCTTCAACGTGCAGCGCCAACTCGGCTCGGCCCTGGGTGTCGCGGTCCTCGCGAGCGTCCTGGCGGGCATCGGCACGGTGACGACCAAGGCGGGCGGCGCCCCGACCCCGAACCTGGACGCCTACCACGTGGCCTGCCTCGTAGCCGCGGGCCTGGCCATCCTCGGCTCGATCGCCGCCCTCACCATCCGCGACAGCGACGCCGCCTCCACCATGCGGCGCAAGACCGAGGTCGTCGCGCCCCCCACCAAGATACCGGCGGAAAGCGCCACGGTCTGACCCACCCGACACGACAACCCGAAGGCGGGCCACTGCCCACTGCGGAGCGACCCGCCTTCAGCGTTTCGGCTCGGCCGGCGCCCGAGGCCGGCTAAGCCCGGAACCGCCAGGACACATGAGCCGACCGCTTGCGCATGGCCTCGCGCCGCGCCGCCCTGGTGACCACCGCGGTCCCCGCCGCCAGATGCGACCGAAGCTCCCCCCGCGAGACGACCACCGACCGAACCACCGGATCACAGCTGGGGTCCAGCCACCGATGCGTGGCGAACACCTCCGAACGCCCCTCCGTGTCCAACCAGTTCGGCACGCCGGGATCAACCGCACCGATCACCACGCGAATCAGCCCGTCCTGATCGTGTTCGGCCTGGACGTGATTGAGCGACGTCTGCCGATTGGCGAAGTCGAGCGACTCGAACCACCCCGGGCTGTACAGCTGCAGATCCCACTGCGCCGACGTACGCGGATCGATCTCCACCACCAGCACCTGATCGTCCGTCAGCCGCACCCGGGCGAACCCGTAGACGACCTCCTTGACCCCGCCCGCGACCGGCGACGGCGTACTGAACGTGTTGACCGCCTGCCGGTCCCCCGTCGTCCGCACCCAGTCGTTCCAGCGCTCGATCGAGTGCTCCACCGACGTCGCCGCCCCGTCGAGCATGCCCGCGACCCGCTCCGGCGTGACGCGCGCACCGGGTTGTCCCTGCGTGTCGAGCCGCTCCAGCGCCAGCATCGCCGGCTGCTCGGGCTTCCAGTCGAAGTAGTAGTCCCGCACGTGCAGGACGTGTGCGTCCGGGGTGAGCCGGACCCAGTTGCCGGGCTGCTCGGTCGCGCTCAGGACGATCTCGACCGTGTCCCCGGGGCCGACGTCGAGCACGGTCGAGGACGTCTCGGCGATGATGTCCGTCTTCCCCGAGTGCATGTCCCCCGGCTTGACCTGCAACACGAACTTCTCGCACGCGTTCATCGTCACGGTGAGCCGATACGTGCCGTCACCCGAGATCGGCGCCCGGCGCGCGTTCTGGTCGACGTTGGGGCCGCCCCAGCGATACGCGAGGTCGTTGTGCGTGAAGAAGGCCGGGTTCTGCGGATCGGTCGCGGCGAGCTGGTAGGTGAGCCAACACGCGACCTGATTCGCCAGATGTCGCACGCCTTCCGCGCGATCGGCGTCCGTGGCCCCGGGGAAGTCGGCCTCCAGGATCCGTTCGCCGAGCGCCGCCATCCGTTCGCAATACGCCCGCCAAGCGGCTCCCGTCACCACGTCGTTGGCGTCGTCCGCGCGAACTCCGTTTGGCTCCACTGCCTGTGACTGCACGTCAGATCTCTTCCGTCGGAACCCGGAACCGCTTCTGATAGTCGGCCAGCCGCGATCGTATGTCGTCACGGTCGAGGCCGAGGTCGTCGAAAAGGTAGCGATGCTTTCCGTGTTTTCCCTGTGGACGGGCGGCGAGATGATCGCGCATGCGGTGCTCGGCGTCAGCCTCCAAGTCGAGCCCGAACGTCGCGTACAGCTCCCGCACGACCGCGATCGGGTCGCGCATGAAGTCGGCGTAGGCCGAATCGTGCCAATCGGATTCGGCGATCCGACCCGCGTCGCGAAACGCGGTGAGGCGATCGTACGCCGTGCACCACAGATCGGTCTGTGTGCGCGCGACGTCTCGAATGTCGGACGGATTTCCGTACGCGTGGTGGATGGTGGCGATCAGACTGCTCAACGACGCGAGCACGGTCAACGGGTCACGGTGGGTCACCGCGAGCCGCGCGTCGGGGTAGACGTCGACGAGCGCGTCGAGGGTCAACAGATGCGCGGGTGACTTGAGCACCCAGCGGCGGCCGGGCGGGGTACGCCGTTGCAGGATCTGCAACACGAGCCGGTGGTAGCGGTACGCGGGCCGCATGTCGCACTGCGCGAGCCACGCGGCGTAGCCGGGGATGGCGAACTGTCCGGTGAAGTCCTCGGATCGAAACGCCAGCGCGTGCGCGCTGATGCACTCCTTGGGCAGCGTCCCGCTCTTCTCGTGGATCGCGTCCATCGCCGGCACCGCCGACGTGACGAAGCGGATCTCCCGCTCGGCCAAGGCGATGCGCGGATCGCTGTCGCGGGTGGCGGGCTCCGGCGGTGGGACGGGCCGCAGGAACTCCCACGTGGTGGGGACGCGGTTGGCGGGATCCTGGGCGAGCAACGCGTGCAGGATCGAGGTCCCGGTGCGCGGCCCACCGGTGACGAAGATCGGCCGCTCGATCATCTCGTCGAGCACTCCCGGGTCCTCGCGCACGTAGCGCGCGACCTGCGACCGTACGTCCAACAGCCGGGCCACCCACGTGTGCGCCCACCATCGGCCGACCCGGTCCAGGTTCGCCTCGTGCTCCAGGGAGTACAGCAGGCGGTCGAACCCGTCCCGGAACTCCGGGTCGCCGTCGCCGGATTCGGTCTCGGTGGACCCGTTGCGGGCCCGAGCCTCCCCGAGCAACAGGTCGGGATCGAAGGGACGGTCGAGCTCGTCGGTCAACGGCGGCATGTCGCCGGCCCCGAGCGTCTCGGTCCAGGCTGCGCGTTGCGGTGGTGTCCAGCCCATGGAAGTGCGGCCTCTCGTCACGGGCGAACGTCGGTGCGACGCGCCCCGGCGCACATTAGCTCTTTGTGAAGCTAAATCTGAAGAGGCGTCAGATATGAAACGGGGTATGAACGGGGACGCGGGCCGGGATGCGGACCGGGTCCGAACCACGCCGGCCCGCCCCGTACCGTACGAACCCTCGGTACCAACGCGGATGGAGAGTCGTGAACGAGCGCAACGTGGTCTGGCACGAGAGTGGTGTGGCGCGCGAGCAGCGCCCCACGCTCGGGGCGACGGTCTGGTTCACCGGCCTGTCGGGCTCGGGCAAGTCGACGGTCGCGGTGATCGCCGAGCGACTGTTGGTGGAGCGCGGGATCACCGCCTACCGCCTGGACGGCGACAATGTACGGCTGGGCCTCAACGGCGACCTGGGCTTCGGCCCCGAGGACCGTACGGAGAACATCCGCCGCGTGGGCGAGGTGGCCCGGCTGTTCGCCGACGCGGGTGTGGTCGCGATCGTCCCGGTGATCAGCCCGTACCGCGCCGACCGCGATCGGGTCCGGGCATTGCACGCGCGCGACGGCCTGCCGTTCCTGGAGGTGTTCGTGGACACCCCGATCGAGGAGTGCGAACGCCGCGACCCGAAGGGCCTGTACGCCAAGGCCCGACGCGGCGAAATCGGCGACTTCACCGGCATCTCGGCCCCCTACGAGGCCCCGACCACCCCCGAACTACACCTGACCCCCACCAACGGCAACCCGGAACAACAAGCGACCCTGCTGGTAGAGACCCTGGACAAACTCCTCACAAAGCCCAGCCCGTCCGGCGTCTGACTACAGCCCACCCGGCGTCCGAGGACAGCCCGAAGGGCTCGCGTATCCCCCTCGGACACGCGAGCCCCACCGGCCCGTCCGGCGCTTGAGGACACCACCCAACCCGCCCGACATCCAGCCCGTCCGGCGTTTGAGGACACCCC
>NZ_WWJX01001610.1 GCF_009865215.1 Streptomyces sp. SID3343
GCCTTGGCCTGCGCCGGTGGAGGCCGAGGTCCGCGGCGGGGTGGTCGGCTTGTTCGACGGCGTCGAGCCGCCGCCCGGCTGGGGCGCCTGGCTGTTGCTCGGCCGCGAACTCGGGGTCGAGGTCGGGCTCGGCGTGCTCGCGCCGCCGGCGCCGCCCGACGTGTCCTTGCCCTTGTTCTCGTCGTCGGCCGGGTTGTGACTGTTCTTCGGGTCGGCCGAATGCTCGGATCCCGGTGTCGGGTCGGCGGGCTTCTTCGGCGACTCGTGCGCCGCGGGCTTGTCGTCGACGATCCGGCTGATCGTCGAACCGCCCTTGTCGCCGTGTCCGAACAGGCTGGCGAACGAGCGGCCGAGCGCGGTCTCGGTGAGGGTCACGGCCGCCATCGCGACGACGAAGACGATCACTGCGGCGACGATCGAGCGCACCAGCCAGACCGGCTTGCCGCCGGCCTCGTCGGGACGCGGGCCCGATCCGGTCGCGGAACCGGACCCGGCGGTGCCGTCGGTCGGGTGATCCGCCGGTTCGTACTCGCCCACGGGCAGCACGACGGTCTCGTCGGTCGGTGGTCTCAGGTCCGCCACGCCCGTGGGTCGATCGGGCACCCCGGCGGGATCCGGGCGCGGTCCGCCCTCGTGGGTGGGGACCAGTTGCGCGCGCACGTCGCGCAGTTGCTCACCCGTTTTGCGAAACAGGTGGACGTACACGGCGCTGCCCACGGTGGCGACCACGCTCGCGAGGGCGGCGCCGATCACCGTCCCGGCGACGCCGAGGGTGGAGAGCAGGAAAGCCGAAGAGATGGCCGCCAGGGCACTACCCCCGACTTGTACCGCGTTGACATCGATCCGGCGACGTTCATTTTCGGGCCTTTCCGGCATCACTTTCCTTGCACGTCCATCCACGGACGGTGGCTAATCATGAAAAACAGGACTTCACCCTGGTTACGACCGCATGGCCCATCCGGATCGTTCCAATCGGCCCTATCTTGTGATGGACATCACCCCGGACGGCCGAAAACCACTCGTCCGAACGGGACTCGCCGTTGCGGCGCGGTGTGTCCCGGTAGAGCCCCCGAATGGAGTACTGTTCACGCCAGGTTCCGGAAAGACCTGTGCGCGAAGGGGGAAGGCAACCGACCGCAGAGGTCAGGGTGGGGCGCCGCCCCGGATCTACCCGAAATGGTGTAACCACGGCAATTCGGCTGGTCGGGTAGAAAAACCGACACGCCGGACAACTCGGTCAGGTTGTGGCTTTGCTGCGGCTGGGCAGGTCACACTCGTAGCGGGAGCAACGACGCAGGTGACGTCGGCAGGCACCACCCGGGAGGTCCCCATGCCCGAACTGCGTGTCGTGGCCGTCAGCAACGACGGCACACGGTTGGTGCTGAAGGCTGCCGACGGCACTGAGTACATGTTGCCCATCGACGAACGGCTGCGTGCCGCCGTCAGGGGCGACCGCGCGAGGCTCGGTCAGATCGAGATCGAAGTCGAAAGCCAGTTGCGTCCGCGTGACATCCAGGCCCGGATAAGGGCCGGTGCCACCGCGGAAGAGGTCGCACAGCTCGCCGGGATCCCGGTCGACCGCGTGCGCCGCTTCGAGGGCCCCGTGCTCGCCGAACGCGCCTTCATGGCCGAGCGGGCGCGCAAGACCCCCATTCGCCGACAGGGTGAGACCACCGGACCGCTGCTCGGCGAGATCGTCACCGAGCGACTGCACCTGCGTGGCGCCGACTCGGAGTCCGTGCAGTGGGACTCGTGGCGACGTGACGACGGCAGTTGGGAAATCCTGCTGCTCTACCGCGCCGACGGCGAAATGCGTTCCGCGAGTTGGAGCTTCGACCCGCCCCGGCGCCTGGTCACCACCAACGACGACGAGGCCCGTTCGCTGATCGGCGAACACCCGGCCGTGTCCGAGACCCCGTTTCCGTTTCGGCCGCGCCTGGCCACGATCCCGCGCGAGAGTGACGACGACGCCATCACGAGCCTGCTCGACGCGGTTCCGGGACTTCGCGGCGAACCGCAGCCCCAGCCGCAGCAGGCGTCGCCGGGGCCGATGCGGATCGACGTGACCGCGCTGGCCGAGCGGCCGAGGGTGGGCAGCATCGAGCGGCCCGAACGACCCGAGCGGGTGGAGCGGATCGAGCGCCCGGAGCGCGTCGAACGGGTCGAACGGCCCGAGCGGGTGGAGCGCCCCGAACCGATGGAGGAAGAGGAACCCCAAGCGCCCGCCGCCGCGGCGGGCGCCGGCAGCGCGTACGAGAACGTCCTGGTCCCGCGCGGCGTGGTCGGTCCGCACCGCGAGCGCCTGGTCGGCAGCACCGACCGGCAGGCCGAGGCCGACGGCGTACGCCCGGGCCGCCGCGCGACGGTGCCGAGTTGGGACGAGATCGTCTTCGGCAGCAGGCGCAAACGCCGGGACTGACCCGCCAACGGCATGGATGGTGTGAACGTCGAGGCCGAGTGCCCCGATCCGACGGATCGGGGCACTCGGCCTTTCGGGTGGTTTTCGGGGTCGGGTGCCGGCCCACGACCGGGTCGCGCGCGCCTGCCGGGTCGGGTGAATTCCGGGCCGGGCGCGTTCCGGGGCCGCGTGCATTCCGGACCGGGCGCGTTCCGGGTCGGACGCATTCCGGACCCGGCGCGTTCCGGGTCGGGTGTATTCCGGACCGGGCGTGTTCCGGGGTGCATTCCGGACCGCGCGCATCGCAAGTCGGGTGCATTCCGGATCGGGTGCTCGCCCGGGGTCGGTGTTTCGCCGGGTCGGGCACCCGTGCCTGCCGGAGTCACTCCCCCGTGGCCACCGGGCGGTCCGGGTCGGAGATCCAGTCGCTCCACGAGCCGGCGTACAGCGCGGCCGGCACTCCGGCGAGCGACAGCGCCAGCACCTCGTGCGCGGCGGTGGCGCCGGAACCGCAGTACGACGCGACCCGCACCCCGTGCACCGCGCCCAACCCGGCGAAGTACGCCTTGAGCTCCGCGGGATCGCGGAAGGTGCCGTCGGCATGCACGTAGTCGGCCACGGGTGCGCTCACCGCGCCCGGGATGTGCCCGGCCTTCGCGTCGATCGGCTCGGTCTCGCCCCGATAGCGCTCCGCGGCGCGCGCGTCGAGCAGCACCCCGTCCTCGCTCGCGGCCAGCGCGGCGGCGGCCTTCGCGTCGAGCACCGACATCACGCCGGGGCAGGGTACGAACGTGCCCGGGTGGGGCTTCTCGGGCACCACGTCGGTGACCGGCAGTCCGGCCGCGGTCCAGGCCGCGAGTCCGCCGTCGAGCAGTCGCACCCGGTCGTGCCCGTGGTGGCGCAGGAGCCACCACGCGCGGGCCGCGGGGACGCCGTCGCGGGCGTCGTAGACCACGACGTCGGTGTCCGGGTGGACGCCGACGTGTCGCATGGCCGCACCGAAGGCGGCCGGCTCCGGGAGCGGGTGTCGGCCGCCGGCGCCGGTCGGGGTGTGCGGGCCCGCCAACGCGGTGGGCAGGTCCACGAAGTGCGCGCCGGGGATGTGCGCGGCGCGATACTTCTCGATTCCGGGCGGCCCCGCGAGCGACCACGTGACGTCCAGGACGAGCGGCGGCGACGAGCGTTCGAGGGCGAGGGCCAGGTCGGTCGCGGAGATCAGGGAACTCATGCGTTCATCCTGCCCCGTGCGGCAGCGCCGGCGGGCACATGTCGGGCCCCGGTGACAGCATCGAAGGCGTATCGTCCCGATTTTTCGTCGTCTGGCGAGGAGGCAGTGATGAGCGACTGGAACGCGCCCTATCCCACCGGGGTGCCGTGCTGGGTGGACCTGACCGTCCCCGACGTCGAGGCCGGACTGGCGTTCTATCGAGGGCTGTTCGGCTGGGAGGCGACCATCGGCCCGGCCGAGCTCGGCTACTACACGAGCTGCACTCTGGGCGGCCGCATGGTCGCCGGGGTGGGGGGTCGGATGCCCGATCAGGAGGGCCCGCCGGAGTGGACGATCCACTTCGCGGCCGAGGACGCCGACGACGTGGCCCGCAGGATCGGCGAGGCCGGCGGCACCGTGGTCCTGCCGCCGATGGACGTCATGACGTTCGGCCGGATGGCCCTCGCGACCGATCCGACGGGCGCGACGTTCGGGTTGTGGCAGGCGGGCGACCACCGCGGCGCGGGCGTGGTCAACGAGCCCGGGGCGGTGGTGTGGAACGAGCTCTACACACCGGACAGCGCGCGGGCCAAGCAGTTCTACACATCGGTCTTCGACTTCTCCTACGACGACATGTCCGACGCCGACTTCGACTACGCGACGTTCAAGGTGCGGGGCGAACTGCGCGGCGGCATCGCGGGCGCGCGCAACGGGCCGCCGCCGCACTGGGCGACGTACTTCGCGGTGGGCGACGCCGACGAGACCGTCGATCGGGTGGACGACCTGGGCGGCAAGATCCTGCGCGGGCCGGAGGAATCCCCCTACGGCCGGGTGGCGGCCGTACAGGATCCGCAGGGCGCGGTGTTCAACGTGATCGCCGTCGCATCGGATCCCAATAGCCCCGAATAGTCCGCTCCGCTCGATCCCGCCCGGGCACGACGTCCGCCAGGCTGGCCGAAACCACCCCGCCCCCGCGCCAAACGGGTGACGTAGAGTCGGGCGTGACGGGCTCCCGCCCGAAAGCGGGCTCCGGGATCGGCAGGACCTCGCGCGCCTACGTACGCATGGGGCCGGGCCGGCCCGCGACCCTGTGCCGTGGTCGGGAGACGCATCATCGTGCCGACCATCGAGGGGGTCCATTCCATGGGCAAGTTCTTCAAGATCGTTCTGTCGCTCGCCGCTGTCGCGGGTCTCGCCACGCTCGTCGCGTCGAAGAAGCGCAAGCAGGGCTGACCCGGCTCACGGGAACAACGCAGGGGCGTCACCCGATGGGTGACGCCCCTGCGTTGTTCCCGTTCCGGTGCGGGAGTTCGATGTGCGGGGTACGGGGCCCGGGGTGCGGGGGCCGGTCGACTCAGGCGCGGACTTCGAGCAGCGGTACGAGTTGCTCCGCCGCCGTCATCGAACCGTGCACGCCGGTGAGCCGGGACTCGCCCTGCTCGCGGCGGGACGCGACGACCGCGACGTCGCCGAACGCGGCCGCGACGATGTCGCCGATCCGCGCCCGTACCCGGTCCTCGACGACGGGGCCGAACCAACCGGCCTCGATCGCCTCGTCGCGGGTGAGCACCCACATCTGGTCGCCCAACATGTCGTCCCAGATCGCGTACACGTCGTTGGTCGCGCCGGGGCGGGTGTACAGATGCCGGGCCCGGGACTCGCCGCCGAGCAGGGCGATACCCGCGGACAGGCCCGGGTCGGTGTCCACGTCGATCCGGTTGTCGGGGGCGACGTCGACCATGCCGTGGTCGGCAGTCACGTACAGGACCGAGTCGGCGGGCAGACCCTCGGCCAGCGAGCGCACCACGCCGTCGATGCGGCGCAACTCGGCCCGCCACTCCGGGGAGTCGACGCCCATGCCGTGGCCGCACCGGTCGAGTTCGCTCGCGTACGTGTAGACGAGCACGGGCCCGGGCTTGGCCAGCGCCTTGAGCACGCCCTTGACGCGCCGATCGCCGAACTCGGCGCCCACGTAACGGCCACCGGCCAGCACGGCCCGGGTCAGCGGCGTGTGCCGGAAGATCTCGTCGTTGACCTGGACCACGTCGACGCCGGCCTCGGCGGCCCGCTCCAGCACGCTCGGGTACGGCTGCCAGGCGCGCGGCGCCATGTCCTCGACCCAACGGAGTTGGTTCATCAGGCGGTTCTCGCCCGGGACCGCGACTGCGTAGCCGACCAGGCCGTGGATGCCGGGGGTGAGCCCGGTACCGAACGACGCGAGGCTGGTGGCGGTGGTCGCCGGAAAGCCCGCGGTGAGCGGCGAGCCGCTGCCGGCGAACGACGTGCCGAGCAACGAATGCAGGAAAGGGGCCTCGACAGGGTGGGCCCGCAGAAGCTCCCAGCCGAGCCCGTCGATCAGGAACACGCAGGCCGCGCGCGAGGGCGCCAGGTTCAGGGTGTTGTCCTCCCCCGGTATGCCGAGGGACGCGGCTATCGAGGGAAGGAGGTCGGACAGCGCCCCGGTCCCGTAGCGGGGCAACGGGACCGGGGGCTGTTCGTCGAGCCAGACGGAAGCGCTCACTGATTGATGCCGGCCACGGCCTCGGACAGGGCGCGCGCGAAGGTGAGGGTGCGCTCGACCGCTTCGGGACCGTCGGCGGCCTCGCTGACCCGCAGCGAGAGGTCGTCGGCGGTCAGCGAACCGGTGTAACCGTGGTCGACCTCACAGTTCGGGTCGGCACAGCCGGCCGGCTCCAGGTCGATTCGGCCGACCGCGCCCCACCCGATGGTGAGGACGGCCTCGCGCGGCGGGGCCCCCGGTACGTATTCGGCGGGGTTGCCCACGACACGACTGACCACGACCGACTCGAGCCGGTCGATGCGCACGGTCTCGGTGGACGTCGTGGCATACGGCGTCGGCGACGTGTCGTCCGGCGCGTGCTCGTCGGTGTGGCTGACCAGAAAACGGCCTGGTGTGAGCACCAGAACGGTGATGTGACGGCGGACCTCGTTGGAATCGAACGTGGTCTCCTGGTGTACCAGGAACGCATCGACCGGCTCAGTGCCGATCGTGGACTCGACCGCGTCGGCAACGAGGCTCGGGTAGTAGCCGCTGCGCTCGATGGCCGTGCGCAGCCCCTGGGTCGAGGTGGTGGTCTTAGCCATGCCCCCATCCTGGCATCTCCGGGGGCACGCGCGCGCCATCCGCCCCGTCGAATGGACCGGTTACGCACCTGTCGTGCCGAACCGGTGACGGTTTGTCGACGTAATGACAGACCCAAGCGGGTGAGGTGGATGCGCACTGTGGTTCCGTCGGCTACGGATCGCCACCGTGCGCCTTCCGTGCGCCCTCCCGGGGCCGGCTGCGGCGGGGTTGACTGAGGTCTCGAGGGACCCGGCCGGCGCAACAGGGACGCGCCGTACACACGGTGGCACCGGCGGATCTCTCGCGACACTCGTGCCCCGTGCGGGGGGCGAGTGGCGCCGTCTCCGTGCCGGGGACACTCGGGGAAACGACCGGCGCGGGGCGGCTTGGTTCGAAGTGGTCGGGTCGACGTGAGATGCGCAGCCATGTGGAGGGCAGGCGCGGAGGGGCACGTCTCCCGACTCTCTCGAACCGGGGCCGCTTTCGCACTCACGTGCCACAGCTCGGGGTGGCACGTGAGTGCGGGCGGCTTTTTTGTTTTTTAGAGCCGGCTCGCGAAGCACCACTTTTCCTCCCCCGCTTCGCTCC
>NZ_WWJX01001611.1 GCF_009865215.1 Streptomyces sp. SID3343
GGGGCGGTGCGGGCGGCGCCGACGTGGTGGGGCCGCGCGAGGTGGTCGCGGTGGCGGACGGGGGCCGGGTCGCCGGCTTCGTCGCGGTCGGGCTCACGTGGGTGCCCGTGCTCGGCGCGGTCGAGGCCGTGTTGCCGGTCGACGGGGGGCCGGCCGGTACCGGCGGTACGTAGGGCGGGGCCGCCGCCGTGGGCACGCGCAGGCCGACCGGGGTGTCGCGGTCGTCCTTGGGCCCGGAGAACAGGAACACGCCGCACGTGAGCAGCAGGCACACGCTCGCGATCGCGGCCAACGGGATCACGATGCCCCGAGCGGTCTCGTCGTCGTGCCGGGTCAACCTCACGCCTCTTTCGGTCCCACCCGGTGCCGCGATTTTCGGCCACTCGATCGGGTGAACTGCCTCGCGCATGCTTCACCACGCGTCGGGGCATGGCAAGGGCGCCCCCATGGTGACGCCGCAGCGGATACCGGTGGTCGGTTCGGCAGGTTCTGCCGAATGCGGCCGAACAGCGGTCGCGCCGGGCCGGATTCGCCACGGCGAGAGCGGGCCACGCCTGGTAACTCGAAAGGGTCATTGTTGCGAGCGTTCGGGTTGCAGCGCTCCAGAAATCGCTAGATTCTCGCGCGGTCCACCACCTCGAAAACCGAACCACCGCACCAGCGGGAGGCGTTCATCTCCATGGCAGCCAGGGTCGAACGGCGCCCCAACCACCGTCTGGCGGCGCTCGTCGAGGAAGCCGGCTTTTCGCATGCCGGCCTCGCCCGACGCGTCGACCAGCTCGGTGCCGAACAGGGCATCGATCTCCGGTACGACAAGACCTCGGTGGCGCGCTGGCTGCGTGGCCAACATCCGCGCGGAATCGTGCCGATACTGCTTGCCGAGGTCTTCACCCAGCGGCTCGGCCGCAAGCTCAGCGCCGAGGATCTGGGCATGGCCGGGTGCCGCCCGGACTACGCGGGTCTCGAATACGCGTCGGGGCCTCCCGAAGCGGTCGAGATCGTGACCGGCATGTGGCAGGCGGACTCGGCGCAGCGATCCGCGCTCGTGGAGGCCGCGTTCACGCCCGGCGCGCTCGTGGTCCCCAGCCGGGACTGGCTGATCGGGTCGGGCGACGAGCGGCCGACCCGGCAGGACGGGGACCGGGTCGGGCGCGGCGACGTGGCGGCGGTGCGGGCGGTCGGCGAGGCGTTTCGTCGGTTGGACAACTCGTTCGGCGGCGGGCACGGGCGGCAGGCGCTCGTGCGCTACCTCGACACCGAGGTCACCGCGATATTGCGCGGCACCTACGACGCCAGGACCGGCAGTGAACTGTTCGGCGCGGCCGCGACGTTGACCCGCCTGGTCGGATGGATGGCGTACGACGTGGGCGTGCACGGGATGGCGCAGCGCTACTTCGTGCAGGCGTTGCGGCTCGCGCAGGCGTCGGGGGACCGCGCGCTCGGCGGGTTCGTGCTGTCGACGATGAGCCGGCAGGCGGTCTACCTCGGGCACGGGCGCGAGGCGGTACAGCTCGCGCGGGTCGCGCAGCAGGGCGCGTCC
The DNA here is from genome assembly GCF_009865215.1 of Streptomyces sp. SID3343. Classification (GTDB taxonomy): domain Bacteria; phylum Actinomycetota; class Actinomycetes; order Streptomycetales; family Streptomycetaceae; genus Embleya. Next base: position 1,541 of record NZ_WWJX01001611.1, read on the forward strand.
TTGGTGGCCACGCCGCGGGTACGGGCGCTGTTCCACGCCGTGGAGGCGCGTGGGCACGGGCTGCTCGGGGACGCGCGGGCGTGCGGGGCGGCGTTGTTGCGCGCGGAGCAGGCGTTGGAGTGCGTGGCGCCGGGGGACGAGGAGCCCGAGTGGGTGGCGTTCATGAACGAGGCGCAGTTGGCCGACGATCACGCGCACTGCTACCGCGATTTGGAGGACTACGGGAAGGCGCGTGAATACGCCGAGCGGTCCTTGCGGTTGTGGGGGAGCGAGTACACGCGCAGCCGGCTGTTCTGTCAGACGATCCTGGCCACGGCGTTGTTGGAGCTGGGTGAGGTCGAGCACGCGTGCCGGGTCGAGGCGGAGGCCACGGAGGCGGCGGAGGGCCTGCGGTCGTCTCGGGCGGTGGATTATGTGCGCGAGTTCACGCATCGGTTGGCGCCTTATCGGGATGTGCCGGCCGTGCGGGATTTCGAGGCGCGGTCGGGGTGTTTTGTTCGTAGTGGGTGACGCCTGACGCCTGACGGCGGGTCTCGGGTGGGTGGGCGGTGGTGTTGCGGGTGGGCGTTGGTCGGGTCGGGATGTGTTCCCACCCGCCCACCCGTGACGTTGGGTGGGACGGCTGGGGTTTACTGCGCGACGTCCCGGGATGGCTTCGGTGTCGTGGGGTGATCCCCAGAGGGCTGCGGTTGCTGCGCGAGCCCCAGGAGGCTGCGGGTTGCTGCGTGGCGACCCTGGAGCGCTGCGGTTGCTGTGCGGCGTACCTCGGTGGGGGGTGTGGGATCGCGGGGTGATCTCGGGTGGCTCCGGGGCTTTGGGGAGGGCTGCCGGTTACTGCGGGAGGCCCAGGTCGGTGAGGGTGGATCTGGCGGCTCTGTGGCCCGAGGCCAGGGCGCCCTGGATGGAGCTGGAGTCGCGGTGGTCGCCGCAGACGTACAGGCCGCCGATCAGGCGGACGGGGCGGCGGAAGTTGTGGCCCGGCGCGACCACCGGTACGGCGCAAGGTATGTGACACGTCGTCAGGTGATCCCACGACGCCGTCGGCGTGTCGTAGACGACCGCCAGCCGTTCCCGTACCCGCAGTTCGAGCTTGGCCGGCTCCGAACCGTCGTGCCCCAAAACCGTGGTCGCCACCAACGCGCGCCGGTCCGGCGAGTAGGTCGGGGCGACCTGGCTCACCACCGTCGTGTGCGTGAACGGGCTGCGCCCGTCGGCCTCCACGAGCAACGACGCGTCGGGCCGGGGCGCGAGCCGCGCCACGTGGTAGAGCGTGGTGACCGCGTGGAACTCGGGCATCCGCAGGCCCGGCAACAGCGCGACCGCCGTCGCCGGATCGGTCGCCACGATCACCGCGCTCGCGCGGATCTCGCCCACCGCGTCGGTCAGTACCCGATCGGCCGAGATCGACGACACGCGCACCCCGTACCGCACCACACCGGTGGGCAGGCCCGCCGCGAGTTGTCTGGGTATGTCGGCCATGCCGCGCGCGGGTAATCCGACCCGCCCGCGTAAGAACGAGCGCAGCATCAGCTCCGCGAAGCGGCTCGACGAGCGCAGTTGGGGATCGTGCAACAGGGTCGCGAGCAACGGGCGCAGCGTGCGGTGCGCCAGTTCGGGCGACAGCGCGCTCATCGAAGGCGTGTCGACCGTCGCGACCTCGGGCGCGCTCAGCACCCGCGCGATCGGCGCCGAGGCGACCCGGGCGAGCAATGCCGCGACCCGGGCCCGATCCGCGCCGCCACCGTTCGCGGTACGCAGCCCCCCGAGCGCGTCGCGCACGCGCCGTACGTCGCCGATCCGATGGGTGCGCCCGTCCTCGAACACCAGCACACCCGGCTGGAAGACCCGCAACCCGAGAGCGGAGACGTCGAGTTGCCGGGCCACCTGTGGCCACGACGTGGTCAACGACTGGAATCCGTGATCGACGCGGAACCCGTCCACGACGTCCGTACGTACCCGCCCGCCCGGGTGGTCGGCCGCCTCCAACACCGTCACGGGCACCCCCGCGGCGGCCACCGTACGGGCCGCGCTCAGGCCCGCGAGACCCGCTCCCACGACGATCACCGCATTACCGCGCACGTCGACCACGGTCGTCCCTCCCGTCCCCCTACCGCACACGACCCGAGGCAGCGCGCGGAGTCGTCTTAGTGGCCTAGAGGTCATACCCATGGACGGTGAGTGATAGCTCTCCGAGATCGGCCGATGCCATCAGCGTGATCATCGTGGGCCCGGTCGGGGGTGTGCCTCAGTCCGCGATCGCCGCCGCGATGGCCTCGCGCACCGTGGGGTGGGCGAAGGTGAAGCCCGAGTCGGTGAGCACGTTGGGCAGGACTCGCTGTCCGACGAGGATGTCGTTCGCGAACTCGCCGAGCACCGCGCGCAGTGCGAACGGCGGTACGGCGAACACGGTCGGCCGGCGCAGTGCCTTGCCCATTGCCTTCGTGGCCTCGGCGTTGGTCACCGGGTTCGGCGCGGTCAGGTTCACCGGGCCCGCGATCGTGTCGTGGTCGAGCACGTGCCGGATCGCGGCGATCTCGTCGGCGAGCGAGACAAAGCTCCAGTACTGCCGCCCCGAGCCGAGCCGGCCGCCGACTCCCGCCTTGAACAGCGGGAACATCCGCCCCCAAGCCCCGCCGGCCTCGGACACCACCAGTCCGGTGCGCAGGTGCGCGACCCGGATGCCGGCCTCCAGGGCGGGTGCCGTCGCGGCCTCCCACTCGATGCACGTCTCCGCCAGGAACCCCTTGCCCGGCGGCGACGTCTCGTCCACCGCGACGTCGCCGGTGTCGCCGTACCAGCCGATCGCCGAACCGGACAGCAGCACGCGCGGGGCCGGATCCATGGCCGCGAGCGCGCGGGCCACGGCCGCGGTGCCCAACACCCGGCTGTCGCGCAGTTCGCGCTTGTACCCGGCGGTCCAGCGCTTGTCCCCCAGACCCGCCCCGGCCAGGTGCACCGCCGCGTCCACGGCGCCCAGCGACGCGGTGTCCACGGTGCCCGCGCGCGGGTCCCAGCGGACCTCGTCGGGGTCGGCGGGCGCCCGGCGGACCAACCGGACGACCTGGTGACCGTCGGCGGTCAGGGAGCGGACCAGAGCTGAACCCACGAGGCCGGACGAACCGGTGACGGCGATACGCATACGAGCATCCTTGCCCAGAAGGCGCCGGAAAGGCCGAAGGCGGCCCGGGCACACGCCCGAACCGCCTTCGAAGTACCGCACCCGCCCGATCAGGGGCGGGTCCTACAGGCCGAGGTCACCCTCGAAGGCGCCTTCCTCGAGACGGGTCTTCACCGTCTGCAGGAAGCGGGCCGCGTCCGCGCCGTCCACCAGGCGGTGGTCGTAGGACAGGGCCAGGTACACCATCGAACGCACCGCGACGACCTCACCGAGCGCCGGGTCGTTGACGACGACCGGGCGCTTGACGACCGCGCCGGTGCCGAGCATCGCGACCTGCGGCTGCGGGAAGATCGGCGTGTCGAACAGCGCGCCGCGCGAACCGGTGTTGGTGAGCGTGAACGTACCGCCGGCCAGCTCGTCCGGGCTGACCTTGTTGGTACGCGTGCGCTCGGCCAGGTCCGAGATCTTGCGGGACAGGCCGGCGATGTTCAGGTCACCCGCGTTGTGGATGACCGGGACCATCAGGCCGCGGTCGGTGTCCACCGCGATCACCAGGTGCTCGGCGTCGTGGTACGTCACCGTGCCGGCGTCCAGGTCCATCGACGCGTTCAGGACCGGGTGGACCTTGAGCGCCTCGACGGCCGCCTTCGCGAAGAACGGCATGAACGACAGCTTGACGCCCTCACGCGCCACGAAGTCGCCCTTGGCGCGGTCGCGCAGGCGGGCGATGTTGGTGACGTCCACCTCCACGACCGTGGTCAGCTGCGCCGAGGTCTGCAGCGACTCGACCATGCGCTTGGCGATCACCGTGCGCATGCGCGAGAGCTTCTCGGTCCGACCGCGCAGCGGCGACGGCTCGACCGGTGCCGCTGCCTTGGCCGCCGGAGCGGGCGCGGCGGCGGCCGGAGCCTTCGCCGCCGCGGCGGCCTGGGCCGCCTGCTGCTTGCGGGCCGTCTCCAGGACGTCCTGCTTGCGGATCCGGCCACCGATGCCGGTACCGGCGATCGCGGACAGGTCCACGTTGTGCTCGGCCGCGAGCTTGCGCACGAGCGGCGTGACGTACGCGCCGTC
>NZ_WWJX01001612.1 GCF_009865215.1 Streptomyces sp. SID3343
TCGCGAGCGACCTGTCGGCGGCCGAGGGGCACGTGCGCGACCGTACCGAGACGCTGGTGCGGCACGCCGGCGCGGCCAGGTTCGAGCAGGTGCGGATGCCCGCGCGGCAGCAGATTCGCGAACTGCCGCTCGCGGCACTGGCCGAGCACGCGCCGGCCTGGTCGGCCGCGTTCGCGCCGAGGTTGCGCGTACTGACCGACGAACTGCGCCAGATCGAGCGCAACCGCGACAGCATCGTGGACCGGATGCGAGGCATGGTCGAGGCCGCGCTGACCACGCTGCGGGCCGCCCAGCGGTTGTCCCGGCTGCCGGAGGAACTCGGCGAGTGGTCGGGGCAGGAGTTCCTGCGGATTCGTTTCGACGATCCCGACGCCGCCGGCCTGGTCGAGCGACTGGGCGAGGTCGTCGACGAGGCGACGCGAACGATCAAGCGCGGCAAGGACGGTGCGGCCGCAGGCGTGCGCCGCGACGGCATGACGCTGCTGCTGCGCGGCGTGCACGCGGCGCTGCGGCCGCGCGGGGTGCAGGTGGAGATCCTCAAGCCCGACTCGGTGCTGCGCGCCGAGCGGGTACCGGTCGGACAGATGGGCGACGTGTTCTCCGGCGGTCAGCTGCTCACCGCCGCGATCGGGCTGTACTGCACGATGGCCGCCCTGCGCAGCAACGACCGGGGGCGGGCTCGGCACCGGCACGCGGGGACGTTGTTCCTGGACAATCCGATCGGACGGGCGAACGCGTCCTACCTGTTGGAGCTCCAGCGCGCGGTGGCGGATGCGCTGGGCGTGCAACTCGTGTACACGACCGGGCTGTTCGACACCACGGCGCTTGCCGAGTTCCCGTTGGTGGTCCGGCTGCGCAACGACGCCGACCTGCGGGCGGGGCTGAAGTACATCTCGGTGGAGGAGCATCTGCGCCCCGGTCTGCCCCAGGCACAGGACCCGGACGCGCCGCAGATCGTGGGGGAGATCCACGCGACGCGGGTGTTCCGCAAACCGCGGGACGGCTCCGGCGCGGAGGGGGATCCGGCGGCTTCGGCCTCGGCCGCGGTGCCCGAGTCTCCCGGCAGCCGGCCCGGGGTCAGTGTGCCGTAGGCGGGTCGGTGTGCGGGTCGTGCGGTGGTTCGGGTGTGGTGTGGTGTGGCGCGGTGCGATGCGGTGCGTTGTGGAGCCGGGGTCAGGTTGGGGGGAACGGCGCGTACACGGCGTCCTGTCGGTCGCGGCGGCCGGCGCGCATGCCTTCGGGGATCGGCCACTGCGTCGCGACGTCGTCGACCTTGATCCACTCGGTCGTCGCGACGCGCCGGGCGATGCGCCATGCCCCGTCGCGTCGGGCGAAGTCGTCGATGTAGCGAAAGCCGGTGACGAGGTTGCCGCGGGGGGAGGGATCGGCGCTGCGGTGGAAGGCCATTCCGTACGTCTCCGAACGGGCGACATCGGGCGTGTCGTGGTGAAAGTCCACCAGGTGGTTGCCGGTCAGATGCATGGTCGACGTGTACCGGGGGAGCAACCGGCCGATCCACGCGAGGTATTCGTCCACGTTTCCGGAAAAACTGCCGTGCTCGTCGGTGGCGTCCGGGTGGTAGCACTCCCGGACGGCGTCGAGGTCCATCCGGTCGATGCCCCGGCAGTATCGCAACACCACGTCGTGGATCGCCCGACGGTCGAGCAGTCTGCGCAGTTCCACGTCCCCGCCGAAAGCGTTCATGACACACGACACTACGGTCGAGAGCATGATTCGCCCGGGGCGGGGGACGTCCGGGGACATCGAATTCCTCGATCGTCGGCGATACCGCCGCCGCCCGCCGCCCCGACCTCGTGTTCTCGCGAACCGTCCGTCCGTTCGCTTCGACCGCTTACCTTCCCGACCGTTCACATCCCAAGGAATGGGTGATCACATGGAACCGGCTCTGCGTGAACACGCGGGCACCGTACGGGAACTGGCCTCGCGCTGGCTCGACTCGATGCTGAGCGATTCGGCCGTGCTCGCCACCGGCGGTGACGTGGTGTGCTCGCCGACCGGCCTGTGGCTCGCGCTGGCGGCGGTGGCCACCGGCGCCGAAGGGGACACCGCGGAGGAGTTGGCCGACGTGGTGGGCGTCGCGTGGCCCGAGGCGGCGCCGATCGTCACCGCGGTCGCGCGCGATCTGGCCGGCACCGAGTCGCTCGCGGTGGCGACGGGGGTGTGGAGCCGGTCGCCGGTGCACGAGGCGTTTCGGGCGTCGTTGCCCGACATCGGCTTCGGGGTGCTCGGGGACCCGGCCGACATCGACGCGTGGGTCGCGCGGGAGACGGGCGGGCTGATCGACCGGATATCGGTCGACTTCGATGTCCTGACCGAGATCGTCCTGGTGAGCGCGCTCGCGCTCAAGGCGCGCTGGCGGGACGAGTTCGACGCCGCGCGCACGGTGGACAACTGGTTTCGCGCCGCGGACGGCTCGCGCGCCCAGGTGCCGACGATGCGGCGCGCGGTGCCGGCGGCCGACGTGTGGACCATCACGGGGCGCGACGGTGACGTGACGGTTGTCGAACTGCCGTGCGCGGGCGAGGAACCGGCGCTCGTACGGTTCGCGCTCGGCCCCGAGGGGGCGCCGCCGGCATCGGTGATGACGGCGGCGTGGGCGCCTCGGGACACGGGCAAGGCGTACGAGGGCGAGGACGTCGAAGTGTGGCTGCCCCGGTTCGAGCTGCGCAGCCGGCTCGACGTCGTGCTGCCGCTGATCGACCTGGGTATCGAGGCCGCGTTCACCGAGAAAGCGGATTTCGGCGCGATGACGGATGCGCGGGTGCGGATCAGGCAGGTGGTGCAGGAGTCGTTGATCCGGATCGCGGAGGAGGGCGTCGAGGCGGCGGCCGTGACCACGATAGAGATCGCGTGGATGAGCGCGACCCCGGATCCGCCGCAGCGCAGCGTGCGCTTCGATCGGCCGTTCGGGTGCGCCGTGATGGACGCCTCGGGCTACGTCCCGCTGTTCGCCGGCTATCAGGCGACCGCGCCCGAGGACGCTCCCGATCAGGGGCTCTGACGCTGGGTCAGGAGTCGGTGTAGCGCGGGTCAGGTAGGCCCGCGTAGACCACGGTCATGGTCAGGTGGACCGGGTCGGGGTGCGGGTTGCGATACGTGTGGGGTCGGTCTCCGCGCATGCGCAGGGCGTCGCCGGGGCCGACGGTGAAGGTGGCGCCGCCGACCTCGACGGTGATCGTGCCCTCGTGCACGTGCAGCAGTTCGCGGGTGCCGGGCGGGTGTGCGGCGGCGCGGATCTCGTCGTCGGGGGCGAGGCGGAAGTCCCACAGTTCGGTGAACGGCGGCGTGGCGTCGTTGATCAGCAGGCGAGTGACGCTGGCCCGTCCGGCGGCGCGGGTCGGGGTGTCCGCGGCGCGGGCCACCCGGCCGAGTTCCTCGGGAGGTTCGACGAGTCGGCCGATCGAGATGCCCAGCGTGGCGGAGATCCGGGCGAGGGTGGCGATGCTCGGGTTGGTTCGGCACGTCTCGATCTGCTGGAGCATGTTGCGGCTCACCCCCGAACGGGTGGCCAACTCGTCGAGCCGCCACCCGCGGGACTGGCGGGCGGCGCGCAGGTTGGCGGCGAGCGTGTAGCCGACGGTCTCGGCTGGATCGGTCATGGCGCGATTGTGTCCTTGGGTCCAAGATATTGTGTCTATGACACAAGAAAGTGTTCTCAAGGGTAATCCCGCAGTACGCCGCCTGCTCGGAGTGGGGCTCGTCGACTACCTCGGGGTCGGGCTGTTCGTGGCCTTCTCGGCGGTGTACTTCACCCGGATCGTCGGGCTGTCGACCGGCGCCGTGGGCCTCGGCCTCGGCGTCGCGGGGCTGGTCGCGATGGGCGCGGCGGTGCCGATCGGACGGCTCGGTGACCGGTGGGGGGTCAGGCGCACGCTCGTGGGATTACACGTCGTGCGGGCGCTCGGGACGGCCGGCTACGCCGTCGTCGGCGAATGGTGGGGCTTTCTGGCGGCGGTCGCGGTGGTCACCACCGCGGACCAGAGCGTCGCGGCGCTCACCCAGGCGTTCGTGGCCGAGTTGGCGAGCGGGAGCGATCGGGTGCGCACCCTGGCCGCGTATCGCACCGTCGCCAACGTCGGCATCAGCCTGGGCGCCCCGATCGGCGGCCTCGCGATCGGCCTCGACGACACGGCGGCCTTCCGCGTGGTCCTACTGATCAACGCGGGCGCCTTCATCGGCGTCGCGGCCCTACTGACAACCGTCCGCAGCCCCCACGCGTCGGCCCCGGCCCCGGCGGCGGGTCCGCGCCCCGCATGCGACACGAACGGCCCCGACCCATCGCCCGAGCCAACACCCGGCGCGCCCAGGCCCGCCCCCGCGCGAGGCGACGAGGACACCCCGGACTCCCGGCCCCACCCGGGCTCGGGCCCCGGCTCGGCCCCCGAACCCATGTCCACGCCCGCCTCCGCGTCCTTCGCATGCGGTGTGGCCGAGGCCGCGCGAGGCGGCCAAGGCGCGACGGGCCCCCAGGTGCACCCCGAGCCGGGCCCCGACTCGCCCCCCGGGCCGGTGCCCACGCGGGCCTCCGCGTCCATCGTGTCCGGTGTGGCCGGGGCCGCCGCACGAGGTGGCCAGGGCGGGCCGGACTCCGGGGCCCACCCGGCCTCGGTCCCCGAACCCATGTCCACGCCCGCGTCCGTATCCATGACCACCCCCGACTCCGGCTTCGAGTCCGCCTCCGTGCCTACGCCGGCTCCCGTTTCCGTCCACATCCCCCCGCCCACTCCCGCCCCCACTCTC
>NZ_WWJX01001613.1 GCF_009865215.1 Streptomyces sp. SID3343
CTGCGCGACCGGGTTCGCGAACAGGACCGACGGCTCCACGCCGCCGCCGACTACGCCCGCGAAACGGCAGGCGAACTCGCCGAACACCGCGCGATCATCGAACTCCTGCGCCGGGAAGTGGACGTCCTGCGCCGGCAGGTGGACATCCTGAGCCAGGGAGAACCCGGGCGGTCTGCCCTTTCCCACACACCCGTTGCCCGGGTTGCAAGGCAGGTCACGGCGGAGGAACCGGGGGCCCCGACGTCCGAACCCCGGTCGAGCCTCCCCGCCGGGGGCGGCGCGGAGGCCACGGGGTTCGGGTACCGGGTCTCGTCCCGACCCGCCGGCGAGGCGTCACCGGAACTCTTCGCGGAGATCTCCCGGCGGTGGGAGGACTGGGACCGCAAGCGTCGGGCACGGACCGACCGGACCGTCGATCCGGGGTATCACCGCAAGCTGGTCGGGTTCAAAAGCGTGGCGGTGTGCCTCGGCCTGATGATCGTGGGCACGATCGGGATCGCGGTGTACGTCCACACCATCGTCTGGGGCCTCGCCGTGATCGGCTTGGTCTGCGCGTGGCTCCTCTTCGCGATCTGCTGCTGGGGGCAACCACAGCCGGACCGCGAGAATTGGGCGTTGCCCGCCCTTCGGCATCCGTGGCAGGTCTGGCCGTGCCGGCGATGGGTGGTCAGGCAACGCGACGGAACAATCGACGACATCCGGTTCACGCTGCTGGATCCGGAAGGCCTTCCGGTCGCCGAGTTCACCACCAACGAGTGCCTGAGCGGTCCCGTGGGACCGGTCGACTCGGGGCTGGAACTCGTCTGGGTCGCGGGAACCTTCGATTCCCGGTGTGTGATCGCGTTCCCGTCCCCTGTGTCCTGGCAAAAGAGGGACGCGATCCTGGCCGCCGTGTCCGAGCCGATCAAAATTCCCTGGACGATCGACCCGGACGAGTTCGCGTCTCTCGTGAACCAGGCACGGAACGCACACGTCGACTGAGGCCGTGCACCGGAGGGAGAACAACGTCGGCAGGCGGGATCGCCACACGACGGCCGATGTCCCCCGATCCTCGGAAGAAGTTCGGCTCGGTGTCCCCAAAACTCGTCCCGACAGACAGGGTGAGACGCCGCGACCGTGCGAAGTCAACCCGCCCGTCCACCGACCCGACGACCCGTCGAGTCGACCCCTGCCGAACAACGTCGTCAGAGCCGCTTCGATCATGCTCACCGGCCCGACCGAACGCGGGCACGTGAAACGCCGGCCCGAACTGGCGGGACACGACCCAGGTGGGAACGGGGGTCCTGCGGGGCGGCACGAACCGCCTGGGGGGATCGGGGGGCGGCGGAACGCCCCCCGATGGCGCGCCCCGCGTGCCATGGCGCCGACAGGCGATACGGCACGGCGGCCGCCGAAGGCGCAGGCCGAAGCGAGTGTTCCGAACGGGCCCGGGGGCGATCCGGTACTGCCGCCGGGGTGTTTCGGGTGGAGGGAACATGCGTGGGACGCGTGGGCCGCGGACTGCGTGGGTCGGGTTCTTATAGAGGCAAAACCGCGAAAACAGCGCCTGACCAGGGGATTTGAAGAACGGTATGTCGTAGCTGTTGCGACTATCTCAGGAGGATGTGTCGTGCTGGGCTTACATATCTCCGCGTGACTTTACCGTGGGGGTTAACTTCTCGTGGAGTGCGTCGGCGTTGACGTCGGCGATGTGTCGAGTACCGGCCGGGTTCGACACATCGCCGGGAGATGTGTCGAGTCCGTCTCGACACATCGCGACACGACTTAACGGTGGGGGGCAAGTTCCATAACCGTGGGGGTAAAGATCGCTAGGGTCGCTGAGGTGAGAGCCCTGGGAGGACCCGAGTGACCGAGCCCGTACGCCCGATCCCCGCACCACCGACACTGCGGACGGATCCGTCCCAAACGCCGAACCGCGGCCCCGGCCAGTCGCCGCGACGGGTGAGCCTGGGCCAGGCGATCACCGAGGCGATCGTCACCAAGGCCCCGAAGGTCTCCCGCTCCGCCGTCGAGCGGGTCTCGGTCGACCTTCACTACCGGTCCCCGCACCACATGCTGGGCGACGAGGGCTTCAGCCTCGTCAGCAACGACTACCTCGCGAACGTGTTGGCCAAGTCGGTCGCCGCGAGGGTCGTCTCGCCGCGGCAGTGCGCGATCATGTTGTTCATGATCGGACGCCAGCAGGAGTCCCTGGTCGGGATGAACCAGCAGTCGATCGCCGACGCCCTGACCATCCCCCGGTCGACCGTGTCGACCGAACTCACCGGCCTGAGCGCCCTGAACTGGGTGCGAAAGGTCCGGCGAGGGGTATACCAGGTGAACCCGCTGCTGGCCAACATGGGCAACGGCAACGCGCAACGGACGACCCTGGCCGACGCCCGGGCCCTCGCCCTCGAGTCGGGGTTCCCCGACGAGGTCTGCGTCCCCGAGATGCCCGCCCCCCGGAGCAGGAAGAGGAGCACAACGTGATGCTGTACTCGTCGACCGCGCTGTGGTCGATACTCCCGGACCTGGACCTCCCGCCGGCGACCATGCGCGTCCTCGCCCGCCTCCAGTCCGTCCAGCAGCCCGGCGGCCTGATCGTCGAGAGCCAGGTCGACATGGCCGGCGCCCTCGGGCTCAGCCAGGTCACCGTCTCGCGCAGCATGCGCACCCTGCGCGAACGCAACCTCGTCATCGGGCCCCGGGGAGCGAAGCGATTGCATCCGCTGATCGCCGGCTACGCGTCCAGCGAAGACTACGAGCGCGCCGCGATCGAGGCCGTGCGCCGCGACGACATCCCCGACATCACCGTGCCGCTGTACGTCCAACCCCCACCCCGAGTCGGACACGCCCCGCCACTGTCCGCAGTCAGCTAGACCGGCCACCGATTGGTGGCCCATGCTCCGGATGCCGTCCTGCCTCTTCCTGAATAGGGACACCGCAACGCGCCCGCCCGCTGCGCCACCAGGACATGGGCGGGCCACGTTCCCGGTGATGTGGCGCCCGGTTCGGTGTTCTGACTCGGATAAGACTCCGGATATCCGAGGCCAGAAGCCGAAGCTAAGGAAGCCGGGTGATCGCTCCCGAGACGTACCACTGCACAAGAGTCGCCGCCGCGTGGACGGCAGCGCGGGCCTCTTCGAGAGTCTCGGGTCGGGTGGGGGTCTGCTTGCCGTGGCGCGAGGTCTGGCCGTCCCACAGCAGCCGCATCATCGTCCGCGGAGCCTCGATCGGATCGGCGTACCCGGCCGCCGTCGCGATGTTGAGGTCGAACTTGTGTGGAATGCTCTTGAGCGCGCCGAGCATGGTGCCGAGGGTGGCCCTGTCCTTGTTGGGCTCGACGATGGCGTGTGCGGCGCATTCCACGGCCTTGATGCAGTGGCTGTATGCGCTGACCGGGTCCGGCTGGATCCCGTAGGCGGCCGTCCAGGCAGCCGCAAGGTGTTCCCCGGCGGAACCCGAGGTCGGCTGGGCCAGGGCGTCCGTGATCGCGTGGGTCACCGCTTCGCGAACGGCGGGATCGACGCGATGCTCCAGACCGTCGTTGGTGTCGTTGACGCGGAAGGCCGAGCCGCAGTCGTCCAGGATGTCCCCGAGATCGTGGAGGGCGTCATAGGTGAACGTCCCGTAATGGAGGGCGGCATCGACGCCGTACAGCAACGTGATGTCGTGAGCCTGGTTGACGAGTTGCTGTTTGGCTGACGCTCCCGAGTTCACGGGAATCCGTAGGCGTCGGCAGACCCGTCGCATGGTGGGTTCGTTCACCCTGATCGTGATCCACCCCACCAGCGGTCCGTACAGGTGCGCGGGCACGCCCTCGTACAACGCGTCCTCGGGTTCGGCATGTCCGAGACGCACGGGCAACGGCTGCCAGGGGGTGTTCGTCATGGCGGGGACGCTACTCGCGATCTTCCGCCGTCCGGAGAGGTTTTCGGCGGTCCGGCGTCCGCTTCCGGCCAAGTACCTCGAATAAGACTCGGGATACCCGAGGTCAGGAAGGTGGTGCCGATGGCTGGGTGGTGTCGGCGCAGGGGTCGAGGCGCGAGTCGACGTGCGACGGGCGGGGTTTAGACGGACGAGTGCGCAGCAGCTCCCGAGAAAGGTTGCCAGGACGGTCCACCACTCGGGCTGCAGCATGGTGAGGACGTAGGGCTGATGAGGACCCATGGAATCAGTTCTGATCAGGGCCCGGGCCAGCCGGGGTGATCCCTGCCGTGAGCTGGTTCGGGAGCCCCTGACCGCGCTCTTCCGATCAGTCGCCACGGCAAGCGATCACATGACTTGGGTGTGTTCGGGAACCTGCCCGCCCGGGTGCAGGAGTTCCTCCAGCGGCCGTTCCTGGGCGAGGACAGGGCGTGGTCGCCAAGTACTACTACCCCGAAGGCCACGGGCCCATGGGTCGGGAACTGGACCTGCTGTTCGCCCTGTTGGGCTACCGCGACGTCACGTTCGCCACCGGCAGCCGAACCAGGCCGCGCGGGGCCTCGCCCAACCGGACCCGGTGGAACTCGACTACTACCTACTACACGCCCCGGTCAGAAGCGCGCAGGTTCGCAGAATCCTGACTCTGGACGACAGGGAACCCACGTGGGGTACGAGGTGGAGTGCGGTGTAGCACGTGGGTTCCGCAGTAGTGCTGGGGATTGCGGATGAGGAAAGGCCGCAGGAGGCGCCGGTTTCTGTTTTGCCTAGCCTCCGCCAGGGGCGCCCAAGCAGCGTCGAGAACGAAATCCTCGCCGCGCTGTCGCAGATTTTCGAAGAAGAGCGTGCCAGCCATGCGTGCCTCCTGCCCGAGGGTGGGCAACTGCACGGTTTGCATTGGCAGGTCCGCCTCGCAGCTCGAACCACCAGACACCCCCCGCCCACCGTGGGCTGCTCGGGCGGGGCGCGGCCCACGAACTGCCTGACCGCCGTCCGCAGCAGCGGTCCGGGCACCTCCGCGTTGCGCGCGAGGGCGGTCACGTCGTCGAGCGCAGCGCGGCCACGGTGCCCGGGAGACGCGCGTTGTCGAGCCGGCCGACCCGGTGCTTCCCCTGCGGTCCAGCGACAGGTATGCCCGCAGCAACGCCACCGCCCGCGCGGGCCTGCCCTCGCCCGTGCCTCCGTCGGAAGCCTCGTCAGGCGTTTGTGGGCGGCGGGTCTGCGAGTGCGTCGCGTAGGGCTGCTCGTGAGCTGATGCCGAGTTTGGGGAACAGGTTGTACAGGTGGGTGCTCACGGTGCGGGGGGAGAGGTAGAGCCGTTCGCCGATCTGCTTGTTCGTGAGTCCTGCTGCGGCGAGTGTGGCGATCTC
>NZ_WWJX01001614.1 GCF_009865215.1 Streptomyces sp. SID3343
GCGGCCGGACCCGCACCCGAGGCCGGACCCGCGCCGGCACCCGGACCACCCGGACCCGGCCCGCGGGCGAGAGCACGATCCCGAACGACATCACGATCAAGGAGTCACAGTGACATCGGTGCGTGGCCTCGGCCTGGACCGTCGAGGCTTCCTCGGCCTCGCCGCGCTCGCGGCGGCCGGCGGTACGGGGCTGCTCACCGCGTGTTCGAGCTCCTCCAGCGGCGACCGGGTGACCAAGCGGCACAAGGACGGCATCCTGCGGATCGGGGTCGCGTCCGCCCCGAGCAGCCTCAACCCGCTCGACTCCGGCTCGGAGATCACCCGATGGATCGCCGAGCCGATCATGGAGAGCCTGTACGGCTACGACGCGTCGCTCGCGTCCATCCCGCTGCTCGCCGACGGCGAGCCGCAGATCAGCGACGACAAACTCGCCTGGACGATCCGGCTGCGCCAGGGCGTGCTGTGGCACGACGGCACCGCGTTCACCGCCGACGACGTCGTGGCGACCCTCGCGCACATGCTCGACCTGTCGGCCGGCAGCGAGTGGATCACCTACATGCTCGGCTACCTCTCGCGGTTCGAGAAGGTCGACGAGCACACCGTGCGGATCACCCTCAACAAGCCGTACGGCCTGCTGCGTTCGCACCTGACCAACCTGCCGATCACGCACCGGGACTTCGTGGGCCGCAAGGACACGATGATGGGCACGGGCCCGTACAAACTCGACACGTTCGTCGCCGGGCAGAGCTTCACGCTGTCGCGCTTCGACCGCTACCACGGCGGCCAGTACGCCCCGGGCGCCGCGCCCGCGTTCGCCGGCATCGAGTACACCGTCTTCACCGACGCCAACACGCGCGTGCTGAGCCTGCGGCAGGGCAAGGTCGACCTGATCGCCACGCCGTCGTTCGCGACCTTCGACGCGATCCGGGGGGACAAGTCGCTCGCGCTCGTGCTCACCGAGGCGCCGCTGGACGTGCTCAGCTACGTGATGATGCGCAAGGAGCCGTTCAACGACCCGGACTTTCGCAAGGCGGTTGCCCTGTCGATGGACCGGCAGGGTGTGCTGCAACGCGTGTACGGCGGCGAGGGCACCATCGGTCAGGGGCCGATCGGACCCGCCGAGATCGGCTACGACGCCACCCGCAAGCCGTTCGGTCCCGCGCCCGACCTCGATCAGGCCCGCGCGCTGCTCGCCCGGGCCAAGACCGCCAAGCGCTCGTTCACCGTGACCATCGGCACCAACCAGGGCATCCGCGACATCGCCCAGGTGCTCGTCGCGGGGTGGAAACAGGTCGGCCTCGACGTCACCATCGAGCAACTCCCGGGCGGCCCTTGGTCCAACAAGTGGCTCTCGCGCGACTACGACATGCTGATGAACACGTTCTCGTCCGGGTTCACCTCCGGCCCGGCGAACTACCTCACCCTCGCGCCCGCCGGTTCGACCAACGTCCTGTCGTGCGGCTACGTCAACGCCGAGGCGGACGCGCTGATCGACACCATCTGGCAGACCTCCGACGCCGCCGAACGCGTCGCCGCGCTGGGACGGTTGGACAAGATCCTGGCCGACGACGCGGTGATCACACCGCCCGTGTATCCCAGGCTCGCCCTCGCCCAACGCGCCGAACTGTCCCCGCTCGACCCCTCCAGGCTGCGGATCAGCCGGCTCGACCCGCAGCACCTGCGGTTCGTGTGATGACGAAGGCGAGCGTGGACGAGGCGCCGCTTCTGCGGGTGCGGGACCTCGACGTCACCTATCGCGGTACGGACGGCCCGGTGCCGGCGGTGCGCGGGGTCTCCTTCGACGTCGCTCCAGGGGAAGTCCTGGGCCTGGTGGGCGAGTCGGGCAGCGGCAAGAGCAGCGTGTGCACGGCGCTGATGGGTCTGCTCCCCGACGGCGCGCGGATGCGCGCGGACGACATCGACTTCCAGGGCGACAACCTCGCCACGATGCGCGAACGCGAACTGCGCAAGGTGCGGGGGCGGCGGCTCGCGTTCGTGCCGCAACAGCCGATGACGTCGTTGTCGCCGACCACGTCGGTCGGCCGGCAACTGCGCTGGTACCTCGGTGACCGGCTCGACGACCTCGAACTGCGCGAGACGCTCGTCGGAATCGGCCTGGGGCCGGTTCTCGACCGCCCGCGCGATCTGCCCGGGGCGTTCTCCGGCGGCCAACTGCAACGCGTGGTAATCGCGCTCGCCGCGCTCGCGCACGAACCCGCGCTGCTGCTCGCGGACGAACCCACGACGACCCTCGACGCCACAGTCCAGGCGCAGGTGCTGCGCCTGCTGCTGGCCCTGCGGGACAAGTTGGGGCTCGCCGTGGTGTACGTGTCGCACGACCTCGCGGTGGTGTCGGCGATCTGCGACCGGGTCGGGGTGATGTACGGCGGGCGCCTGGTGGAGACGGCGCCGGTGGCGGAGATCTTCGCCGCGCCCCGGCATCCGTACACGCGGGCGCTGATCGCCGCGATGCCGGCGATGACGCCGGAGGACCGGCCGTTGCGGGCGATACCGGGGACCGCGGACGGGGCCAACCTGCTGCCGGGTTGCCCGTTCGCGCCGCGGTGTGCGCACGTGCTGGACGTGTGCGGCGAGCGGATGCCCGGCTCGGTGCGGCGCGGGGCGAGCGACGTGCGGTGCCATGTGGTCGAGCGGGAGGACGCGTGACTCTCCTCGAAGTACGCGAACTGCGCAGGCGGTTCGTGCTGCCGCAGCCGTTCGGGCGCAGGCGGGGCGAACCGCGGGTGGTGCACGCGGTCGAGGACGTGTCGTTCGACGTCGCGGCCGGCGAGATCCTCGCCATCGTCGGCGAGTCCGGGTCGGGCAAGACCACCGTCGCGCGCGTGCTCGCGGGGCTCGACGCGGCGACGGCCGGCACCGTCGCGTGGGGCGGTCGGCCGTTGGGCGCCGCGCGTACTCCCGCCGACCAGCGGTTGGTGCAACTGGTCACGCAGAACCCGCGGGCGGCGTTCAACCGGCGGCGCACGCTGCGGCACGCGCTGCTTCAGCCGTTGCGGGTGCACGGGCTGGGCGCGGATCGCGCCGAACGTGAGGCGCTGGTGGTCGAGATGATCGGGCGGGTCGGGCTGACCGAGGACCACCTCGACCGGCTGCCCAGTGACGTCAGTGGCGGCGAACTGGCCCGGCTGGTGCTGGCTCGGGCGTTGCTCGTGCGGCCTCGGGTGCTGGTGTTGGACGAGCCGACCGCGAGTCTGGACGCGAGCGTCAAGGCGACGGTGGTCAACCTGTTGCTTCGGCTGCGGGACGAGTTGGGCCTGGCGATCGTGGTGATCACGCACGAGATCGACATCGCGCGGCGGCTCGCGGATCGGGCTGCGGTGATGTATCTGGGGCGGGTTGTGGAGATCGGGGCGGCTTCTCGGGTGTTGGTCGCGCCTCGGCATCCGTATGCGGAGATGTTGTTGGCGAGTGTGTTGGGGGTTGGGCGGGGGGCTGGG
>NZ_WWJX01001615.1 GCF_009865215.1 Streptomyces sp. SID3343
GCCGGACGCGCCTGCGGCGTGGGCGGCGGCCGAGGTCATGCCGGCGTAGGCTTCGCGCGCGGTGAGCGCCTGGTGGGGTTGCACGGGAGCCGAGCCCGGTTCCTCGACGGGTCGGCGCAGTTGGCAGTCGGCCAGGCCGACGCGGGGATCGCCCGGACCGATCGGCCAGTCCGAGCCCAGCGCCACCACGGCGTGGTGGTCGAGCAGGTCGCGGGTGCGCCAACCGTGCGCGACGCGCTCGGGTCCGATCCGCCGCGACCAGTTGTCGGTGCCGTCGGCGCGAGTGTGCCGGGTGGCGTGCGCGGGCTGGAGGCTTGCCACGACGTCGAGTTCGGCGAAGCGGGGGAGCAGGTCGTCGGGGATGGACTCGATGTGCTCGATCCGGTGCGGTGCGCCGTCGACCGGGCCGACCTCCTCGATGACGTCGAGGGCGAAGCGGACCGCCCGATCGCCGATCGCGTGGGTCGCGGTCGGGATGCCGCGTTCGGTGAAGAACCGGATCGCGGCGCGATAGCCGTCGACGTCGCGCCACAGCGGCTCGTGGTTGGCGCCGTGGATGTCGGGGCGGTCGAACCAGGCGGTGCCGTTGTCCGCGGTCCCGTCGAGCATGAATTTGGCGCCCTCCACGTGCCAGCGTCGGCCGCCGCGGCCTTGCAGGTCGGCGACGTGCTGCCACACGGGCGGTCCCGAGTCGGCCGGGACCAGCGGGGAGCAGCGGATGCGCAGCGGAAGGTCGCCGCCGGCCTCGATGCTCCGGTACACCGCCTCGGAGGGGTCGGCGAAGTCGAGCGCGTGCAGGCCGGTGAGGCCGCAGGCCGCGAGCCACTCCAACCGGTCTCGGACGTACCCGGCGGCGGTGTCCGGCGCTACGTCGGGGTAGTGGGCGAACACCAGGTCCATGGCCTGGAGTTCGAGGATGTACCCGGTCGGGTTTCCCTGTGCGTCGACCGCGACGGACGAGGCGTCGGTGAACGTCTCGCGCCCGGTCAGACCGACCAGTTCCAGTACGCGGGGGCTGACGACCAGCGCGTGCGCGTCGCGCGTCATGAGGGAGATGGGGACACCGGGGAAGCGCTCGCCGAGGGCGAGGCCGGTCGGGTCGCCGGCGAAGACGTTCACGTCGAGGTCGTACCCGGTGATCCAGGTGTCGCCGGACCCCTCCGCCACGGCGGGGGCCAGCCGTCGGCACACGTGGTCGAGCGTCGCGGCGCCGAGCAGGTCCACGCCGTCGCCGAGGGAGATCGAGCCCCACACGGGGTGCGCGTGCACATCGACGAGGCCGGGCAGGATCGCCGCGTTCGGGAACTCGTGGACGGCGGTGCCGGGGCCGCCCAGCGACGCCACGGCTCCCGCGTCGCCGACGGCGACGATCCGACCGTCGGCGATCGCGACCGCGCGAGCCGGTGGGCCGGGGGTGTCGGGAGGCTGTTCGACGTGGTGGGCGAACAGGATGACGTCGGCGTACACGTGTATTCCTTCGGTCTTGCCGGGTTTCCGGGTGTGCGATGTATTCGGGGGGTGTCGCCGGTAGGGCTTACGGGACGGGCGAGGCAGGCCCCGCGCCCGGGCGGTGGATCACGCCCGGGGAATCGTGCCGAGCGTGCGCGAGACGGCCCAGTAGACGGCGGAGGCCGCGAGCATCCCCGACGGGATCGCCACGTCCACCTCGCCCGTCGCCCCGGCGATCGGCCCGGTCCAAAAGGTTGTGTTCACCCACATCGCGGAGACGAGGCCGCCGACCACCAGCGCCGCGACGCCCGCCGCGTGAACGCCGCGGTGGTACCAGAACGGTCCGCCGCGTTCTTGTTCGAGCAGGTCGGCGCCGTGGTAGCGGTTGCGGCGCAGCACCAGGTCGGTCACCGCGACCGCCATGGCCGGGCCGGTCACCACGACCACGAGTTGGAGCATGGTGTTGACGCTGGTGAGGAAGTCGAAGACGAGGATCGCGTACAGCGTCATGGCGGTGCCGAGGACGCCGATGATCAGGACGGCGGGGATGCGGGCCAGGCGGACGCCGACGGACTGGATCGACAGGCTCGCGCTGTAGGCGGTCATGCCGTTGTTCGTCATGGTGTTGACCACGACCGCGACGACGAAGACGGGGATGAACCAGCCCGGCAGGATGCTTTCGAGGGCCGCCTCGGGGTCGCTCATGTCGAGTCCGGTGGCGGCGAGCGCGCCGACGGTGGTGAAGACGACGCTCGGCAGGTACGCCCCCAACGCGGTCCATCCGGCGATCGCATACGGGCTGCTCCCTCGTGGCAGGTAGCGGGCCAGATCGGGGCTGTTGCCGTAGGACAACGGGGTGGAGGCCACGATGGTGAACCCGGCGCCGAGCGCGGCGACGAGGGCGGTGCCGTGCAGGGGTTCGGCGGGTGTGTACGACCAGTCGGTCTCGGCCAGAACGTACCCGGTCACCACGACGAACACGACGGTCAGGAGCACGCTGAGCCCGGTGTACAGGCGAACGATCGTGGCGTATCCGTAGATCGCGATCAGGATCGTGCCGGCCGCGATGGCGCAGATCACCGCGGCGTCGACGGCCGAGTTGTCGGGAAGGCCGTATCGGCCGGCCAGCCCGATGCCGGCGACGGAGGCGGCCGACCAGTTCAGCGCGAGGTAGGCCGCAGCGATCAGCCATCCGGTCAGCACCAGGACGACCTTGTTGCCGACGACGCCGTACATCGCGCGTGAGATCACCGACCCGCTGGTGCCGGCGACGGGACCGGAGGCGGCGATGACGCCCGTACAGATCCACAGCAGATTGCCGGCGAGGATGAGCGCGATCGCCTCCCGGAGGGAGAGGCCCGTGATGATCAGCGTGGCGCCGACGACGAAGCTCAGATAGCTCACGTTGGGGGCGGCCCAGACGGCGAAGAGCTGACGGGGGCGTCCGCCGCGCTCGTCGGCGGGGACCTGGTCGATGCCGCGGGTCTCCCGGTGCCCGGCCGATCCGGCCGACCCGGAGCCGGGCGTGTCGGGCGACCTCGCGTCGGAGGCGTGCTGGGTGGTGGTCATCGGGACCTCTCGGGTCGGCCGGACGCGCCGGGTATTGGTCGCATGGCCAATTGGTTACTGGTCGCACATCCAATAGGCTGTCGGCCATGACGTCAAGACCTCGGGCCACGCGCATTCGGAAGCCGCCGGACGAGCGCCGCACGGAGATCGTCGCCACCGCCGCGCGCATCGCGCTCGAAGAGGGCCTCGAACGCATCACCCTGCGGCGGGTGGCCGACGAACTCGGCGTGCGCCCCGGACTGATCGGCCACTATTTCCCCGCCGCGGACGACCTGGTGACCGAGGCGTTCACGAACGCCGCAACGAGGGAACGCGCCGAGCTCCTGCCGGCCGGCGACGAGGAACTGCCGCCCGTCGACCGGCTGGCGCACTTCCTCACCTGCCTGGCCGACGGCGCGTACCTCGACCTGAGCCGGCTGTGGCTCAACGCCCGCCACCTCAGCCGCTTCAAGGACGGTCTGCGCGACGCCGTCGGCGCACAGGAGACGGCCACCCGCACCGCCCTCGCCGAACTCATCGAAGCAGGCGTCGACGCCGGGGAGTTCGCCACCGACGACGTCCTCGGCGCGGCCCTGCACATCCTGGTCACCGTCGACGGCATCGGTGCCTACGCCAACGCCGACACCACACTCGACCACCCGCTGCTCGACGACATGGCCATCACGACGGCCGAACGCGTACTGGCTCTCCCCCCGGGGACCCTCCGCGCCCGCGGCGGCGGGCCGCCCGGGCCGGCGATGGACTGATCCGGAGTCCGTCTCGCGGAAGCGCCCGGGACGCCTTCCGGGCGACTCGCCCGGATCGCCCCGGAGCCACGCCGCCGAGTTCGTGGATCGGCACGATGGGCGAGGTCAGGCGCGACCCGACGCAGCCCGTGAACAGCAAAAACGCCCCGGCGAAGTGATCGCTGGCCGAGGTCGAACCCGGTCGGGTCGTGCCCGCCACTCGCACCGACGACCGCAGCGCATCGCCCAAGCCCGTCGAGGAGGCCCCGCCCGAGTCTCCTGTACAGCCCGCCAGGCGCAAGGTGGACGCCTACGGTGGCTCCACGGCCATGCGGAGGCGGATCCGGGCGGCTTCCCCGATCGCGGTCGGGCCCTCGACCCGGCGCCACACACCCCTCGCGGGGGGGCGGTGGTGGCCCAGGGGTCGCGGGTGGCGAGGGTCAGGTGGTGGCCGGGGCGGTCAGGGCGAGGAAGTCCTCGGCGAGGCGGTCGGGGCAGAGGGGTTCCAGGACGGTGCCGGCGTGCGGGTCGGCGGGCGGGTAGGGGAGGGCATGGTCGGTCAGGGCCCGGTCGACGGTGCCCGTGGTGCAGGCGCCGACACCTGTACGACACTGCCGCCCGTCGTGCTGTTCCCGATCGACTGCCCGCCGGACGAAGGGCGTTCGCGCCGAAACCCGGCCACCGACACCGCCAACCCGGCCAACGCCACGAACAGGCCCACCACGCTCGCCCACTTGTCCGCCTGCTCCAAGCCCACCACCGCCAGGTACACCGCCAACCCGACCGGCGCCGCACCCGCGACCACACCGCCCGCCCACGCCTGTGCCTTGGCCGTCATCCCCCCATCGTCCACCCGGCTTCCCCCCGCAACCCCGCTCGCACAGACGGTGACCCGGTCGTGACATCGGCTCGTCCGACCGAGTGCCGCCGCATCCCGACCCCGAGCCCTCAGGCCCCCGCAGCCGGTGTCGACGCGCGCTCCATGCTCACCACGGTGCCTTCTCGGCGGGCCTGTTCGGCGGCCCACACGACGAGGTGGGACACCAGCGTCTCGTATGGTCCCGAGCTGATCAGGGTCCGGTCGCCGGTCGCCACCGCGGCCACGAAGGCGCGCATCAACTCCGTGTCCGCGCCCCCGTGCCCGTCCGCGGCCGAGGCGCCGCCGTCGGGTTCGACGGAGAAGGTCTCGACCTCGTCGGTCAGGAAGTCGTGGAGGGTGATGGCGCGGCCGTCACCGTCGAGCGAGCCGCGCGTGCCGAAGACGCGGGTCTTGCGGAAGTCGAGCGCGGTGAACGCGGTCATGGTGAACGAGGCGGTGGCGCCGCCGGTGTACTCCAGGTTCACCACCTGGTGGTCGACGACGTCGTTGCGTCCGGTGTAGACGCAGGCGCCGTACGGCCCTTCGGCGAGCGCCTTGCGCAGCCCCGCGGTGCTGACGTCGTCGGTCACCACGCCGAGCGGCCACTGCTCGTGGACCGGGTCGCCGAGGAAGCGCTCGTAGATACGCGGCGCGGAGTAGGCGCAGGTGCGTTCGACCGGGCACGTCACGCAGCGATCGCCGGCCCCCGCCGGCTTGTTCTCGGCGCGGAAGTGGTGCAGTCCGCCGAACGACGAGACGCGTGCGACCGGTTGCCCCACGAGGTGGCCGAGCCAGTCGATGTCATGGCAGGACTTGGCCAACAGCATCGAGGACGAATCGGCCTCGACGGCCCACTGGCCGCGCACGTACGAGTGGGCCTGATGCCACCAGCCCACCGGTTCGAGATGCTCGACGCTGACCACGTCGCCGATCCGACCGGTGTCGATCAGCCGCTTCAGCGTGGCCGAGTAGGGCGTGTAGCGCAGGACGTGGCACACCGCGAGCAGGACGTCGTTGCGCACGGCCGCGTCGACGATCCGCCGGGCCTCGTGCTCGGTGGGCGCCATCGGCTTCTCCAGCAGCAGCGCGTAGCCGAGCTCGGCGAACGCGACGGCCGGATCGGCGTGCAGGCGGTCGGGCGTGGCGACGATCACGGCGTCGGCCAGCCGGGGCAGGGCGGCCAGGTCGCGCCAGTCGGCGAACACCCGGTCGTCGGGGATGCCGAACTCGGCGGCCAAGGCCCCGCGTCGGGCGGGATCGGGATCGGCGACGGCGGCGAGGTCGGCGAGTCCCTCTGCGGCGGCGATCCGGGCATAGCCGGCGCCCCGGGCGCCGGCGCCGACGATCGCCAGTGTGACGGTCACGTCGAAGTCCCCCTATTTAACGGCACCCTGAAGGATGCCCTTGATGAAGTGACGCTGAAAGAACAGGTAGAGCAGGACGATCGGGGTGATCACGATGAGCGTCCCGGCGGACAGCAGCGGGATGTTCTTGCCGAACTGCTGGACGAATTTGCCCAGTCCCGCGGGTGCGGTGCGCTTGTCCGGATCCTGGATGAGGACCAGGGCGAGGAGGAACTGATTCCACGCCCACATGAAGTACAACAGCCCGAGCGTGGTGAGCGCGGGACGCGCGGTGGGCAGCAGCACGCGGGTGAGCGTGCGCCAACTCCCCGCCCCGTCCACGGCCGCGGCCTCGGTCAGTTCGCGGGGCAGCGACTCGAAGTGGGCGCGCATCCAGAACACGCCGAACGGCATGAACAGACCGATCAGCGGAAGGATCACCGCCCAATAGCTGTTCAACAGGCCCAGCGACCGCAGGTCGTAGTAGAGCGGAATGACGATCGCCTCGTACGGCAGCGCCATGCCCACCATGAACAGGGCGAACAGCGGGCCCTTCGCCTTGATCCGCATCGTGGCGAGGCCGTAGCCGGCCAGCGTCGCGAGCACGAGGGAGATCGGGACCACGCCCAACGCGATCACCGCGCTGGACTTGAGCAGCGATCCGAAACCGGCCGTGGTCCACGCGGTCTTGAAGTTCTCCCAGTGCGGATCGGAGGGGAAGTCCAGCCCGGGGGCGAGGTTGCTCTGCGGCTGTAGCGCGGCGGAGAACAGGGCGAGGAAGGGAAACAGGACGGTCGCGGCGGCGAGCAGCAGGACGAGTCGCGGAAGGTGTTTGGACATGCGCTATCGCTCCCGCGTGAGCCGGTTCACCGTGAACATGACCGCACAGGTGAGCAGGGACAGGACAGTTGCCAGTGCGCACGCGGTGCCGACGCGGCCCGCGGTGAACACCAGCTGGTAGACCTCGACGCCGGGAACCGTGGTGGAGGTGCCGGGTCCGCCCCCGGTCATCACGTAGACCACGTCGAAGCCGGCGAGCGCCGCGATGACGGTGACCGTGCACGCGACGCCGATCTCGCTGCGCAGCCCCGGCACGGTGATGTGGCGGAACTCGCGGAGCCGGCTCGCGCCGTCGAGCCGGGCGGCTTCGTACAGCGCGGGGTCGATCCGCCCGATGCCGGACAGCAGCAGGAGAAAGCACAGCCCGGTGGAGACCCAGCTGCCGATGAAGCCGACGGCGGGGAAGGCCCAGGTGAAGTCGCCGAGCCAGACGCGGGCGACGCCGCCGAGCCCGACCGCGCGCAGGAGTTCGTTCAGCGGGCCGTCCTCGCTGTAGATCCACTTCCACACGACGCCGACGGCGACCAGCGGGAGGATCTGCGGCAAGAAGATGATGGTGCGGATCACCGGCATCGCGCGCCACGGGGTGGCGGCGACGAGCGCGGCGAGCACCAGTCCGAGTGCCACGGGGATCACCGTGTAGAAGAGGATGAATCCGAACGCGTGGACCAACGCGCTGCGCAGTTCGGGCTCTTCCAGGACCTCGCGGTAGTTCGCGAGCCCGGCCCAGGTGGCGGTGCCGACGCCGTCCCAGGTCCAGAACGAGATCCAGATGCTGTGCAGCCACGGCGCGATGACGAACGCCCCGTAGAAGAGCAGGGC
>NZ_WWJX01001616.1 GCF_009865215.1 Streptomyces sp. SID3343
CTGCCGCGCGCAGCGCCGCGAGCAGGAACGTGCGGGCGTAACCTTCGAGTCCGTCGGAGCGCGCGCCGGACCAACTCGTGGGCCCCGGAAGGGTGATCAGCGCACCACCGGGGGAGCGGTACGGCTCGACCGCCGCGACGAGGCCGTCGGCGACTGCCTCCCAATGGGCCCGCGTCCAACCCGTGTACGGGCTCGACTCACGGTCCTCCGGCGGCAGCACGAACGGATGCGCCGCACCCTCCTCGGCCGGCGGACGCGCCGTAGCGTCCTTCGCCGACGGGCGCGCCGTCCCGCCTTCCGGCGCTACGACGAACGGGTGCGATGGGCCCACGTGTACTCCTCGACTCGGGACGTCCGCTCGACTCGGGACGTCCGATGATCCGCCCACCCGCACCACGCCCGGGAACGCGCTTTCCACACGCTAGGCGGAGCCGATCGATCGGGTCAAGGGTCGTTTTGATCGAACGATCTGTTTCAATCAAAAGCGAATGCGAATGTCATAGGCTGGACAAGCCCGGCAGCAGTCGGGCGCGGTGGGTCGGACGCCGGATCGGGGGCGTGCGCGAGATGGAAGGACGGCGTCGACGGTGTTGGCCGAACAGCGACACGAACACATCCTCAAGGTGGCGCGTGAGCAGGGCAGCGTCCGGGTGACCGAGGTCGCCGAGCAACTGGGCGTGTCACCCGTCACGGTGCGCCGTGACGTCGCGGAACTGGCCGCGAACGGGCTCCTGGACCGGGTACACGGCGGCGCCACCCTGCCGCACGCGCGCCCGTCCGCCCCGACCGCGCACCCGGGAGCGGGCTCGGCCCCCGCCCGATCGCGCGCGGAGGGCCACGAGGGGCCGATGGTGGGCATGCTCGTGCCGTCGGCCACGTACTACTTTCCCGAGGTGGTCCGCGGTGCCCGCGACGCGGTCGAGGCGATCGGCGGCCGGCTCGTGCTCGGGATCTCGCGCTATCTGCCGAGCGAGGACCGCGACCAGGTCGACCAGCTGTTGCGCGGCGGCGTCGACGGCCTGCTGCTCACCCCCTCGCGCGCGCCCGGACCCGGCGGGGCGGACGCGTGGATGGGCCGACTGCCGGTCCCGGTCGTACTCGTCGAGCGACGCGCCGAAGTCGGGTCGGGACTCGAACACCTGGACCGAGTGGCCTCCGACCACGCGTTGGGCGCCGCGCACGCGGTGCGCCGGCTCGCCGATCTGGGCCATACCCGGATCCTGCTCGTGGCCCGGCTCGGCAGCCCGACCACGCCTGCGGTACGGGCCGGCTACGCCGCCGCGATCGCCGCGCTGGGCCTGGAATCGCCGGATCCGGACGGCGTGGAGACCCCGAATCCGGGAGACGACGCCGACGGCTTCGACCGCGCCGTGGCGCGGGTGATCGAGGCCGCGCGTACCGGCGACGCCACCGCG
Organism: Streptomyces sp. SID3343; assembly: GCF_009865215.1. GTDB lineage: Bacteria > Actinomycetota > Actinomycetes > Streptomycetales > Streptomycetaceae > Embleya. Next base: position 1,416 of record NZ_WWJX01001616.1, read on the forward strand.
GCCTTGGTGCACAACGACCAGGACGCGCTGTTGCTGGTCTCTCGGCTGCGCGCGGCCGGCCTCGACGTGCCCGGCGACCTGGCCCTGATCGCGTACGACGACGAGGTCGCCGCGCTCGCCGACCCGCCGCTCAGCGCCATCGCGCCGCCCAAGGCCGAGGTCGGCCGGACCGCGGTCGAACTGCTCGCGCGGCGCCTGGCGGGCGGCGAGGGCCTCGCGCCGCGGCACATCTCCCTGGTGCCGCAACTGCGATTGCGCGCGACGACGGGCCCCGACGAGCCGCCCGAGAACCCGAAGACCGATGACCGCAGGATCAACAACCACAAGACCGACGACCACAAGACCGACGACCCCAGGACCGACCGCGGCACCCGCGACCGAAGCCCCGACGTCGGAAACGGCGCCCGAGACGGCGCCCGAGACGGCGCCCGAGACGGCGACGGTCAAAGCCCGGCGACCGTACGAACCGCTCTGTGATCGAACGATCATAAAGAGTTTCGTTTTTCATCGATTGTTCATTTGCTCTTGACGCTGTTCGCTCCTGACCGAATGATGCTCGCTATCGCCTTTGAAGCAGGTTCGACCCGGGAGCGGTCCATGCAGCGCACGTCCAAGCGCACGTCCATCAGACTGTGTACGGCCATCGTCGGCATAGTCACCAGCCTCAGTCTCGTCACGGGCTGCGGTGGTGGCGGCGACGACGACAAGAAGAAGGCCGGCGCCGCCGACAGCGGCGCCGGCGCCGGGGCCGGCCAGACGCAGGAGATCAGCTTCTGGTCCTGGACCAAGGGCACCCAGGAAGTGGTGGACGCGTTCAACAAGTCGCACCCCGACATCCGGGTCAAGTACGAGCAGATCCCCTCGGGCAACGCCGGCGGCTACGCGAAGATGTCCAACGCGGTCAAGGCGGGCAACGCCCCCGACGTGCTGACCATCGAATACCCGCAGCTCCCGGACTTCGTCAGCCAGGGGGCAGTGCAGGACCTCTCGGCCAAGGTGTCGGGGCTCAAGGCGAAGTTCCCGGCGCAGGTCAACAAGCTCACCGAACTGGGCGGCAAGACCTGGGCGGTGCCGCTGGACGCCGCGCCGATGGCGCTGTACTACCGCACCGACTTCTTCACCGAGCACAACATCCCCGTCCCCAAGACGTGGGACGAGTACCGGGCCGCCGCCGAGCAGGTCAAGGCGGCCGACGCGAAGGCGCGGATCGGTACCTTCTTCCCCGACGACCCCAGCACCCTGGCCGGGCTCACGTGGCAGGCCGGCGGCTCGTGGTTCGCCACCGAGGGCGAGTCGTGGAAGGTCTCGCTCACCGACGAGAAGTCCCGCCAGGTAGGTGACTTCTGGAACAAGCTGGTCGCCGACGACCTGGTGCGCGTGCAGCCCTCGTTCAGCCAGCAGTGGAACGCCGACCTCAAGAGCGGCGGCACCGTGGGCATCGTCGGCGCCGCGTGGAGCGCGGGCGTCCTCAAGAGCAGCCAGCCCGACCTCGCCGGCAAGTGGGCCGTCGCGCCGCTGCCCGACTGGGGGACCCCCGCCAACGCCATGCTCGGCGGCTCGACCTTCGCGGTGAGCAAGGACAGCAAGAAGACCAAGGCCGCGCTCACCTTCATCGAGTGGATGACCACGACCAAGGAGGGCATCGCCGCGCGGATCGCGAGTGGCACCTCCAGCGCGTACCCGGCCTCGACCGAACTGGTGCCCGGCGCCGCCCAGGCGTTCGACACGGCGTTCTTCGGCAAGCAGGACATCTACTCGCTGTTCACCGACGCGGCGGGCAAGATCGGCACCGGCTGGACGTGGGGGCCGTCGATGACGCAGACCAACACCGTCCTCAAGGACCAGCTCGGCAAGCTCTCCAGCGGCGGCAGCGTCACCGGTTCGCTGGAGGAGGCGCAGAAGGCCACTGTCGACGACCTGAAGAAGCGCGGCATCTCGGTCAAGAGCTGACCACCCGCCGAGCGGCCGGCGCCGGATCCGGACCCCGCAACCTGGGGCCGCGAACCGGCGCCGGACCGAAACGCCGGCCACGTCGGAGACCGGACCTCCGCAGCGGATGCGTGTCGGAAACCGCCCCGTACCCGGAGCCGAGCCGCCTCGGAACCCCGCCCGCACCGGGAGAT
>NZ_WWJX01000168.1 GCF_009865215.1 Streptomyces sp. SID3343
GTCACCGCCGTCGTCGCCGCGCTCACGTACGCCCCGACGGCGGCCCACGCCGCCTCGACCGACGCCGCGTCGGTCGTGCTCGTCTCCACCGCGTCGCAGCTCAAGGCCGCGCTGGCGGCGGCGACGCCGGGCGACACCATCCGCCTCGCCGACGGCACCTACACCGGCAACTTCAAGACGACCAGGCCCGGCCGCGTCGACGCCCGGATCACCCTCACCGGATCCTCGAACGCCGTCCTGCGCACCAACACCGGCGGCGGAAACGCGCTGTACCTCGACGGCGCCGCCTACTGGACCGTGCACGGCATCACCCTCACCCACGCCCAGAAGGGCATCATGATCGACGCGGCGCCCGGCGTGCTGGTGGACTCCGTCACCGTGCACGATCTGACGATGGAAGGCGTCCACTTCCGCGACTCCAGCAGCGACGGCGCGATCGTCGATTCCCGGATCTACGACACCGGCCGGGACGGCCGAGGCATGGGCGAGGGCGTATACGTCGGCACCGCCAACACGCTCTCCGATCGGAGCGACCGGGTGCAGATCCTGCGCAACGTCATCGGGCCCGGAGTGGGCGGCGAGGCGGTGGACCTCAAGGAGGGCACCACCGGCGGCCGAGTCGCCGACAACACCTTCGACGGCACCGGCCTGACCGGCCACAACTACGACGACTCGTGGGTCGACGTGAAGGGCAACGGCTACCTGATCGAGCGCAACACCGGCCGCAACACCACCAACGACGGCTTCGAAGTGCACTCCCAGGCCCCCGGTTGGGGATGCGGCACGATCTTCCACGCCAACCACGCCGACCTGACCGGCGCGACCGGCGCCGACCGGTGGGCGATCAACACCGTCAACCACAGCGCCGCGTGCCCGACCACCGTCACCGCGGACAACACCTTCACGGGAGGCAACGGCCTGGTGAACCCGGGCGTGTTGGTCACCCCCTGACGAGAATCCACGCCTTCGGGTCCCCAGGGGGCGCGAGGCCGCCCCGCCTCCCGAGGCGTTCCCGGCCCGGGTCGACGGCCGGTTTTGCCGTCGGGCCGGCCCGGAGCGCGCTCAGTCGTCGACCGGCAGAGCGCACAGACGCGGCCCGCCACGCCTGCGCAGGCGGCGTAGGAACGAGAGCACGCCCGCGCTGCCGGTGGCCCAGGCGACGTCGGAGGCGCCGAGGGTGTTGTCGGGCAGCAGCGGTCGGCGCGCGGTTCCGCCACTGCGGGCCAGGATCAGCGCCGCCACGTCCTCGGCGCCCCGCCACAGGCGCTCGTCACCGGTCGCGAGGGCCGCGTCGACGAGCAACTCGCCGACCCCGGACAGCCCGCAGCACTGGGAGACCAGGCTCATCCGCGGCGCGAGGGCGTGGCACACCACGGCACAGCGCACGCCGAGTTCGACCACGTCCGCCGCACCGTCTCGGCTTCCCTCCTCGATCAGGACGGCGCCGATCCCCGCCATCCCTCGACACCACGACCCGTACCGCCGGGTGGCGCCGGGACGCACGGCGGCGGTGAGCAACTCCGGTGTTCGTGCGACGAGTTCCGCGAGTCCCTCGCGGGCCGCCACACCGGCTGCCGGGTCGGCGCCGATGCGCTGCCACGCGGA
>NZ_WWJX01001617.1 GCF_009865215.1 Streptomyces sp. SID3343
GTGCGGGCCGATCGGAGGTGTTCCATCACCTGACCGCGGGCCGTCGCCCCCCACGCGCGCCCGTGCGGGCCGGCCCCGACAAGGCCCTCGCGGGCGCTATCCCCCCGCCGTCCTGCCGATCGCCGCGCTGCCCGCCGCCGAGCGCCAGAAGTCGCCGATCCCTTCCTCCAGGAGGCGCGCGGCGAGGATCGCCTCGTCGGGGTCGTCGCCTCGGTCGAGCCCGTCCTGCACGACGTCCAGGGCCGACCGGCAGAGATCTTCGGGTGCCCCGGCGCCGTAGTGGTTCAGGAACTCGTCCGGTACCTCCAGGTCCGCCGAGCGCAGGTGCGAGACCAGTTCCGCGCAGCCGCCGAGGTACGCGATCAGGTCGGAGTGCACGGCCAGCGCGGTCGCCGCCTGGCTTCCCTGGATCGCCAACCAGGACAGGACGCCGTTGAAGGCGTAGGTCGTACGTTCACGCGGCTGCGGTGGGGTGTCGGCCGGGTCCGGACCCAGGGCGTGCGCGCAGGTCGCCAGTCCGGGACCCGCGTCGTACACGAGCCGGGCCAGGGTCAGGTACAGGTCGGCTGCCGGGCGGTGCGGGAAGCGCGCGACCAGGGTGGCGTAGGCGACGAGTTCGGTCCGTCGGCACTGGGCATCGGTACCGATCAGGCGCCGAAGGTGCTCCCTGGTCAGGTCGCCGTTCGCGAGCATGCTCAACAGTGCGTTGCCGACGGGCTGTTCGCGGCGTCGGTTCTCTAGTTCGTCGGCGAGGTGCCTGGCGGTGGTTCGCGGGCTCATCGAGGTTCTCCGAGGTCGTGGTGGTGGCCAACGGGGCGGGCGGTGACGCCCTTTCGTTTCCGCGTCGGTGGTGTGTGGCTCGACGACGTTCGCGACGGTCGGGCCGTTCTGCGTTCGAGAAAGCGGGCCAGCCTCCCCGCGGCGTCGGTGAGCAGGTCCGTCGGTGCGAGCGTGACCATCCGGAAGTGTCCGGGCGCGACGGGGCCCAGGGCGTTGCCCGGGACGATCAAAAGGCGTTCCTCGCGCAGCAGTTCGTTCGCCAGGCGGTCGTCGTCCCCGATGCGACAGCGCCGGACGTCGATGGACGGGAACGTGTAGAACGCGCCCTGTGGTTTGACGCTTCGCACGCCCGGGACGGCGTTGAGCAGATTCCAGATGTGCTCGCGCCGACGCCCCAGCGCGCCGTCGGGGGCGGTCAGCGACGGGGTGTCGTCGGCCGCCAGAGCCGCCCGGACCGCGCGCTGGACGGGGACGTTGGGGCACAGGCGCAGCGACGCGAGCGTGTCGAGCGCGTCGGTGTACTCGCGCGCGGGCCCCCGGGGTCCGGTCAGCGCCATCCACCCCATCCGGTAGCCGGGTATCCGGCTGCGTTTGGACAGGCCCCCGAAGGTGAGGCACGCGACGTCGGGGGCGCAGGAGGCGAGCGGGACGTGAGCGGTGTCGTCGTAGAGGAAGTCGGCGTAGATCTCGTCGGCCAACAGCACCAGGTGATGTCGTCGGGCGATGTCGGCGATCGCGTCGAGGACGTCGGGGGGCCACACCGCGCCGGTGGGGTTGTTCGGGTTGATCACCACGATGGCGCGGGTGCGGTCGGTCACGCGGGCGGAGATCTGCGCCGGGTCCGGATACCAGTCGGCGTGTTCGTCGCACGGATAGTGCACGGGTCGGCCGCCGGCCACGACGACGGAGGCCGTCCACATCGGGTAGTCGGGTGCCGGGATCAGCACTTCGTCACGTGGGTCGAGCAGTGCGTTGAGGGACATCGGCGCCAGTTCGGAGACGCCGTTGCCCAGGTAGACGTCGCGCGGCCGCACGTCCGCGAGGCCCTTCGCGCGGTAGTGCTCGGCCACCGCGCGCCGTGCCGACGGCAGCCCTTTGGCGGTGCTGTAGCCGCACGAGTGGTCGAGTTGCTCGCGGACCGCGCGCACCACCTCCGGCGCGGGCGTGAGCCCGTACGCGGCGGGGTCGCCCAGGTTCAGCGCGAGCACGTGTTCGCCGCGAGAACGCATGCGTTCGGCCTCGGCCGCCAGTGCGCCTCGCATGCCGTACGCGACGTCGGCCATCCGGCGTGAGGCGCGGACGGGGTGGTCGGCACGTGGGCCGGTACTCATCGGGCGGCCTCGGTGAGGTGGGCGACGCGGGTGGCGGTCGGCGAGAAGTGCGCGGCGACGTCGAGCGCGCAACGCACGGCGCTCTCCTGGCTGTCGAGGTCGCCGAGGTGGCTCCCCACGAGGTGGATACGCCGCGTGCCCTGGGCGGCGAGCAGCGCTTGGCGCGCGCGGTGCGCCTGCGGGGTCGGCAGCGGTTGGTGGAAGACCTCGTGGTGAAGTACCTCCGTCGGCGGCTCGCGGTGGGTGGTCCAGCTCTTGAAGAGGTCGACGCCCAGGGCCGGTCCGTACCACGACGTGCTCTCGCCCCAGCCGTCGTGGACGTGGACGTTGGTGCTGGACCAGTGCGCGCGGTTCTCGGGCATGCCGGCGGGGTCGCGGTGCAGGGCCACGGCGACCTCGACGTGGGGGATGGCGTCGAGCGCCAGGGCGCGCGGGGGATCGGTGTCGGCGAGCAGCCGGGCCGCGGCGGGGGCGGGGACCGCGAGGACGAGCGCGTCGAAGTCGGCCTCGCCTTCGTGGGTGCGCACGACGACGGAGGTTTCGGTGTGGCTCACGGCGACGACCGCAGCGTCGCGGTGTACGCGTGCGCCGAGGGCTCGGGCCAGGGCGCCGGTCACCGATCCCAGGCCGTCGACGAGGTTGACCCATTCCGCCGCCGCGTCGGCCGCGGCCGCGGGCGTGCGCAC
>NZ_WWJX01001618.1 GCF_009865215.1 Streptomyces sp. SID3343
GGAACATGCGAGCGGCGACCTGACGATTGGTCATCCCCTCCAACACGTGCTCGGCCACCGCGCGTTCGGTGCGGGTCAGACTCGCCCAACCGGTCTTCGGCCGGCCGGTGTGGGACCAGTGTCGCCTGCGGACCCCGATGGTCCGCAGGCGCCGGCGAACTCGTGCCGCGTCGCCTTCCGCGCCCACCTGCCGGTACAGCGCGAGTGCGCCCTCCAGGCTGCGCACGGCGCGAGCTCGGGCCGAATCGATCAGCAGGACGCCCAGATCCTCGCCGGCCGACGCCCGGGCCCACGCGTCACGGTGGTTCCCGGCGGCGGCCTCCAACGCGTCGGCGTCGTGGTCGACGAGGCCGCGGGCGTGGTCGGCCGCGGCGCGGGCCACGACGATCCCCGGGTTGGTCTCGGCCAACCGATGTGCCGCCGCGCTCACCGCGACCGCCCGGGGCCGCCGGCTGCGAGCGAGCAGCAGGCGCACCAGCCAGGGAGCGAACTCCGGTTCCTCGACCGACAGTTCACGGCGGCCGGATTCGTTGGCCCACAACTGTTCGAGCGCGCGCTCGACCCCCGGATCGTCCCCGGCCGCCAGCGCGACAAGCGCCTCCAACCACGCGCCGGCCGCGGCGCACAACTGCCCCCGGTCGTCCGTCGGCACGTCCCGAAAGCGGCGCGCGTACGAGCCGACGTCGGCCGACTCGCCCCGATGCCGAGCCACCGTCGCCAGGATCATCCAGGCCGACGGCACCAGGAGCCGGGCCCCGGTCCGCTCCGCGACGGCGAGCCCCGCCGCGGCCTCCCGCTCGGCGTCGTCCAACCTGCCGTTGGCGAGTCCCAGGTGCGCGCGCACCAACCTGAGCACGATGTCCGACACGAACTCGACCGCCCCTGCGGCCGGTTCGAGGGCGACCTCGGCCTCGCCGAAGCTGCCGACCCGGGCGAGCATCGACGCGAGAACCGGTCGCGGATGGATGTACCACTCGATCGCGCGGCCGTCGTCCGCCGGCCCGACCGCCTCGCGACCAAGGGCCAGCGCCTCGTCCAGGCGCCCGGCGCGCCACCGCAGTACGGCGAGCGCGGTGGTCACGCCGGCCCGCAGGCCCGGATCCCGATCACGCACATCCCGCAACGCCTGCTCGACGTGCAGCGTGCCCTGCGGCCCACCCCGGCACGCCCAGGCCGTCAGGCGCACGAGTACGGCCCGCCGGCGCAGGGCGGCGGGGGAGCCCGGGTCGGCCAAAAGCGCGTCGGCGACCGCGAGCGCGCCCGAGGTCCGGCCACGCAGGAGCAAAGCCGTCGACAACCAGTAGCGCAGTCGCGCGGTGGCCTGCGGGTCGACCGCGTGCGAGAGGGCGTCCTGCGCCAGGGTGACGGCCTGCGACAGCGCGCCGGAGCGCACGCACGCCTCCACGGCGATCACCGTGAGCGGCTCGTAGGACTCGTCGACCAGGGGCCGCACCAGGTCGAGGCCGCGCAACGCCAGATCCGCGGCGGTGCCGGGACTGCCCGCCACCGACTCCTCGGCCGCTCGAAGCAGGAGTCCCGCTATGGACGGATCGCCCCGGTGCGCCCCGTGCACGAGGTGTGTGGCCACCGCGGCCGGCGAACTCCCGCGCCCCATGAGCATGCCCAACGCCTGCCGGTGCATCGCGCCCCGGACCACGCCGGGCATGTCGTCCGCCAATGCCTGGCGCATCAGGTCGTGGCGAAACGTTACGGTCTCGGTGCCGCGCTGCACCATGCCGGCCGTGACGGCCTCGCGAAAGCGCGGGACCAGGGCGCTCACCGGCTCGCCCAGCATCTCGGCGATGTCCTCGGGCAGACACGACGGCCCCAGCACGGTGGCGACCTCCAACAGCAGCCGGGTCTGGGGCGACACCGTGGCCAACCGCTCGCCCATCAACCCGTGGAACCACGTCGGGACCCGCCGAGGCGCGGGCGGGGAGCCCGCGCCCGTCCCGGTGATCACGCGGGCCGTACCGTCCTGCACGCGCACGTCGCCCTGCTCCCGGAGTTGGCGGACGACCGCGACGAGCCGGCGCGGATTGCCCTGCCCCAGGCTCAACAGGGTGCTCAGTTCGGTGTCCGGCCGCCCGCCGAGACAGTCGGCGAACAGTTGCGAGACGGCCTCGTCGGACAGCGGACCGAGCAGCAGCGCCAGCACGTCGGAGGCGTCCTGTGGCGCGCCGGCCGCGGCCGCCTGCGGTCCGTGCTCCGTGCGGCGGGTGGTCAGCCACACCAACGGGGAGTTGCGCAGCCGGGTCGGCACCGGACGCAACGCGGGCGCCTGCGTCGGGGCGAGCGAGGCGGAGCGCGAGTCGGCCCGGTCCTCGTCGCACGTGACCAACAGGGGCGCCTGTTCGAGATGGCGCTCCAACAGGGTCGGCCAGGGGACGTGCGCCTGCCCGTCCGCACGGTGGTCTTCGCGGGCGTCGTCGGTCCTGCGGGGCGCGTTCGCCCTGCGGCCCGCATCCGCCGGCCGGCCCGGGGCGCCGAGCGCCGATCCCGAGGACCCGGTCGGCGAGAATTCGCCGCCCTGGAGCCGTACGACCGTGAAACCCCGTGCGGACGCCGCCCGTTCCGCCTCGGACAACAGTCGGGACTTGCCGATGCCGCGGGGCCCCTCGATCCATCCCTCGGTGGCCCGCCGTGCGTTGCGCGCCCGGTCCAGGGCCCGGCAGATCGCCTCCATCTCCTGTTCCCGGCCACGCAGGGGAGCCGGCGCCCCGGCGAGTCGGTCGGCGGGATCGGCAAGGGTTCGGGACGACTCCCGCCCGTCGTCGGGCCGCGCGGACTCCCGGGCGTCGGCGGACCGACGCGCGGGTGGGGGGCGCGAGACGCCGGGGCCGCCCGCGTCGCGCGCCGCCTGTGTGGGGTCCTGCCGCATCGGGTCCTCTGTTTCTACGAATCCGATGGCGTCCTCGGCTCGGACGCCTTTCCCGCGTCGGAGCGCTTCGGTATGGCCTCTTCGTGCGCAGCCGGCCAGCCGGGCAGGAACAGGGCGAGGGCGGCGCAGACCAGGGCCGCGTACAGGGCGAGGGAGTAGGCGGTGGAGAGCCCGGACGCGTACTGCGCGCGGTAGGCGTGATCGCCGGTCGACACCGTCACGGATCGGGCGAGGATGGTGGCCAGTACGGCGACACCGAGCGCCTGGGACACGCGCTGGGTCGCCTGAAGCAGCGCCGTGCCACCGCCGACCGCGGCACGGGGGATGTCGCCGAGGGCGGTGACCTGGATCGTCGGCGGGATCGCGCCCGCGCCCGCGCCGGCCAGCAACAGGGGCCCGATCAGGCTCTGCGGATCCGGGTTCGCCGCCCGGTCGCGCAACAGCACGATGCCCCCGGCGAGCAGCAGGAAGCCCACGGCGAGCGGCACTTTCGGCCCCCACCGGTCGCGTGCCTGCCCGGCCAGGACCCCGGAGACACCGGACGCGAGCGCCAGCGGCAGCAGGGCCAGTCCCGCGTCGAACGCGTCGACGTCGAGCACCACCTGCATGGACAACGGCAGCAGGAACTGGGTTCCGAAGAAGGGGATTTGACCGAGTGCGTTGATGGTGCTGCCGATGGCGTACGTGCGCACGCGGTACAGCCGCAGATCGAGCAGCGGGTGGGCCGAGCGCAATTGGACGGTGACGAGCACGAGCAGGGCCACGGCGCCCACGGCGAAGGCGACCCACGCCTGGACACCGGCCGAGGACCCGGTCGGGGAGCCGAGCAGCGACGCGCCCAGGAGCAGTCCGCCGAACCCGACACAGACCAGGGCCACGCCGGGGAGGTCGATCCGGCGGGTGTCGCCGGTCCGGGGCCCGTCGGCGCCGATGAAGCGGCTCCCCAGGAACACGCCGAGTGCGCCGATGGGCACGTTGACGAAGAAGATCCAACTACGCAGCCCGGCATCGACGAAGGCACCGCCCACCAAGGGGCCGATGGTCGGGGCGAAGACGAGGACGACGCCGAAGACACCGAACGCCAGGCCGCGTTTGTCCTCGGGAAACGTGGTGAACAGCCGAGCGGAGCCCAACGGCAGCGCGAAACCGCCCGCGAGTCCCTGAAGGGCGCGGGCGGCGATGAGCAGCGGGAGCGTGGGAGCGAGTCCGCACAACAGCGAGGCCGCCGCGAAGCTCGCCAGGGAGAGCAGATAGACCCGCTTCATCCCGAACCGTTCGCCGAGCGCACCGGCCAACGGAGTCGCGATGCCCAGCGCCAGCGCGTAGCCGCTGACCACCCATTGCACGTCGCTGGTGGACGCGTCGTATTCCTGTTGGAGGGAATGAATGGCGACGTTGACGACGGTGACGTCGAGGATGGTCATGAACGAACCCACGGACACCGCGAGCAGCGTCGCCCACGGCGACGGTCCGCGCGGCACGTCGGCGGACGCCGTAGCGGCCGGGGCGAGCGGGTCGCGCGTCACGGCGAAGGTTCGGTGGGGATCGGGTGTCCGGGCTCGGTCGGTACGGCGTCCTCGGTCGGTACGGCGTCCTCGGCGGGCGCGACCACTCGGCCGTCCTTGACGACGATCCGGATCCGATCCAAGGCCGCGAGGTCGCTCAGGGGGTCTCCGTCGACGACGATCAGGTCGGCGCGTCGACCGGGCGCCAGGACACCCAGTGTCGCGCCCTGCCCGCATACGATGGCGGCGTTGCGGGTGCTCGCACGCAGGATCCGAAGCGGGCTCAGGCCGGCTTCGGCCAGGTAGCGCATCTCCCGGCGCGGCATTCCGGCCGGGAAGCCGGGCCGGCCCACCCAGTCGCTGCCGAGTGCGACGCGTCCGCCCGCTTCCACGTACAGGGTGAGCACGGCGACCATCAGTTGCTCGATCGCCCGCAGGGCGTTTGCCGGGAATTCGGGCAACCCCGCCCGGATGTTGGCCAGTTCGTTGCCGATGGTGGGGACCACGTAGACGCCCCGTTCCACCATGCGCGCCAGCCGCTTGCGCAGGCCCGGCAGCGCGTCGGTGGACAGGGAGCCCTCGCGGTAGAGCTCGACGTAGCCCACGTCGGGCGGCAGCGGGAAGAGCATGTGCTCGACGCTGGTGACACCGGCGTCGAGGGCGATGTCCAACTGCGTGACGTTGTGCACGTGGGAGCGGACCAACAGGCCGTGGGCGGTCGCCCGGCGGACGATCGCCGCGATCACGTCGGGCCCCGGGACCGGGAGTCGGCCGGGGTTGCGGAAGTCGAAGTCGAACGGCTCCTGGGCCACCTTGACGAAGTCGACGCCGAGAGCGGCCAGTTTGTCGACGGCGGCCTCGGCCTCGGCGGGCGACTCGATGCCCAGGGCGGCGGAGCCGTCGCCGCGGCCGCCGGGATAGCCACCGGGGGCGGTGATCGCGGGGCCGGCCGCGAACACCCGGGCGGCATCGGGGGCTTGCCCGGCGTCGTGGAGCAGCGGGAGCAGGGCCGGGCCACAGCCGGTGCCGCCCACGGTGGTGACTCCGTCGTGGACGAACGCCCGCAGCACGGCGGCGACGTCGTGCTCGATGTGGGTGTGCGAATCGATGATCCCGGGCAGGGCGGTCTGCCCGTCGCAGCGCAGGACCCGGGCGGCGGGCGGGATGTGCACGCTGCCGACCGGCCCCACGGCCGATACGTGGCCGGCTCGGAGGACGACGACGCCGCGGGTGATCGGTGGTGCGCCCGTGCCGTCGACGACGGCGCAGCCGACCAGGGCGACGGTTTCTGCGGAGGAATTCGCTTCGTGCGTCATCGGGAAACTCCCGTCGATCAGGTGCGTTTCGGTGCGTGCGTCTCGGCGGGGAGCTATGCGCACGCACATTCGAGGGAATGCAAAGAATATGATTTTCGTGCATTCGAGGCATATCGCGAAAACACGTCACTACACGGCAAATCGATCCGACGTTAAGGTGTCGACGCAGAAGGCGTCAAGCCCCGAATATGCGGACTTGCGTCATTCCCGGCGTGCCTGTCGCCGCAGGCCCGCGCCCGAGGCGGGGCCCGCCGGCCGAAGGCCGCGACGCATCCTGATGCGGGACTCCCCGGTTTCCCGAAGTTCGGGAAATGCCGTCGCACTGCGGCACTTCCTGAAGGGCAGGCAAACTCTGTCGCCGAAACCGAGACGAATCCGCCGGCTCGGTTGTTCGACGCCGGGCGCGCTTATACGTTCCTCGATACACAGGCAGACGCGAACGAACCCCAGCGCGTTGCCGGTTCGAGGGCAGGAGTGGCCGACCATGGTTCAGGTGGATACGACGGTGGCGCATTCGGCGCGGATGTACGACTACGTCCTGGGCGGCAAGGACAACTACCTCGCCGACCGTGAGGCGGCCGAGGAAGCCCTCAAGGTCTGGCCCGAACTGTGGACGAGCATGCGGGTCAACCGCGCGGTGATGCGGCGCATGGCGCACTGGCTGGCCACCGAGGGCGGCATCCGCCAGTTCCTCGACATCGGCACGGGCATCCCCACGTCGCCGAACCTGCACGAGGTGGTGCAGGAGGTGGACCCCGCGTCCCGCGTGGTCTACGTGGACAACGACCCGATCGTGCTCGCCCACGCCCGGGCACTGCTGGCCGGCGCTCCGCAGGGCCGTACCGCCTACGTCGAAGCCGATATGCGTGACTCCGACGTCCTGTTCGCGACGCCCGATCTGCGCGAGACCCTGGACCTGAGTCGACCGGTGGGGGTGACGGTGATCGCGATGCTTCAGTTCGTCGAGGACGCCGCCGGTCTGATCGACGAGGTCACCGCGCACCTGGCGCCGGGCAGCTACCTGGCCCTGACCGCGGCGACGGCCGACCTGGCGCGCGGATCCACCGCGTTGGCCGAGGTCTACACCCGCCGCGGCGTGCCGATGTACCTGCGCTCGTGCCGCGAGTTGGAGGCCCTGTTCGCCGACCGCTACGACCTCGTCGAGCCGGGTGTGGTCCCCATGCAGGACTGGCACCCGGCCGAGGACGAGGACTCGGTGGGCGTCGAGCAGACCAACATGTTCGCGGGCCTGGGCCGGCTGCGCTGATCCGCCGCCGGCGGCCCCGGCACCGTCACGGGCCGACGGTGCCGTCGATCCCCTCGCGCAGGAGGTCCGCGTGGCCGTTGTGGCGGGCGTACTCGTGGATCAGGTGCAGCATCACCAGGCGCAGCGAGACGACGTCGCCCGACTTGCGGTTGACCGCGGTCACGTCGAGGGATTCGGCTGCGGCCTCGATCCGGCGGGCGTGGCCGACCTCGGTCTGCCAGGCGTCGAACGCCTCCTTCCGGGTGGACGTACGCGCGTCGTAGGCCACCTGGAAGTCACCCTCGTCCGACCACACGAGCGGGATGTCCTCGCCGTCGATCACCCGGCGGAACCAGGTGCGCTCGACCTCGGCCATGTGCCGAACCAGGCCGAGCAGCGACAGCGTGGAGGGCGGCATCGACTGCCGGCGCAGCTCGTCGTCGGAGAGGTCGTCGCACTTGAGGGCCAGCGTCGCGCGGTGGAAGTCGAGGTAGGCGCGCAGCATTTCGCGCTCGTCCGCGATCAGGGGCGGGCTGATGCGTTCCGTGGTCACCGTCTGCTCCGTTCGGTGGTCTGTACGTGGGGGCACCGTTCGGCGCGACCCCGCAGTTCTACCAGGTCTCGCCGGGCCGGCCGCGGGCCGCGTCGTTCGGCTGCGCCTGGGCCGGTACGCCGGGACGCTCCGGGTCGTTCGACGTGTCGTGGGCTCGGGCGAGAGCGGCCAGGGGGAGCGGCTTGA
>NZ_WWJX01001619.1 GCF_009865215.1 Streptomyces sp. SID3343
GCCGACGGCGCGGTGCGGGCGCTCGCGGCCATGGAGGACGGGGTGCCGACCACGCGGCTGGGCGCGTTCGACGGCGTGGGGTCGGCGGTGCGGACGTGGCTGGCGCTGTACGCGCTGTCGGGGCGGCGGGAGGAACTGGACCGGGCGATACGGCACGCCGAGCGCGCTGCGGGCCTGCTCGCGGCCGACACGATGTTGGACGTCACCGCCGGGGCGGCCGGGTTGATCGTGCCTGTGCTCCAGCTTGCGCAACGTACCGGTGACGCGGCCTGGTTCGACGTCGCGGACGCGGCGGCGCGGCACCTGGCCGATCGGGCCGTGGTCGACGGGGTCGGGGGTGGGGCCGGGGTGACGGCGTATTGGCCGACTCAGGTGTTCCCCCAGGGCATCGGCGGTTTCGCGCACGGGGCGGCGGGGATCGGATGGGCCCTCGCCCGGTTGGGGCACGCGGTGGGCGAGCAGCGCTGGTCGGACCTGGCCGACGCGGCGTTCGCGTTCCAGGAAACCCTGTACCGGCCCGAGGTGGGGAACTGGCTCGACCGGCGCGAGGCCGGTCAGGTGCTGTATCTCGACTCGTGGTGCCACGGCAGCACCGGAGTGGGGCTTGCCGCTTGGGATTTGTACGTCAGGACGGGATCGGCGGAGCAGCTGGATCGGGCGGTGCGGGCGGCCGCGGGGACGTGGCGTACGGGGTTCGGTTGGGACTACACGCTGTGCCACGGCGATTTGGGCTCGTGGGAGTTGGTCGACGCGGTGTTGCGCGGGGCGCCGGATGCGTTTCGGGGGGCGGTTGGCTCCGGCTCGGGGGTCGGTACCGGCGTGGAGGTGACCGGCGCGGGGTTGGACGCGGTCGTGTTGAGCGGGGTGGAGTCCTATGGGCCGCTGTCCGCGGGGGTCGCGCACAGCGCGACGGCGAGTCTGATGCCCGGGAGTTCGGGGGCGTTGTATCAGTTGTTGCGGATGCGACGGGTCGGGCGGGTGGAGGTGCCGCCCTCGTTGCTGTTGGTGGACGGGTCGTAGGCGGGTGGGCCGCGGTGGCGCCTTCGGTCGGTCGCAGCGCTTGGAGACCGGCGTTGCGCGGTGATCGAGGGGCGGCGTGCCCGGTCGCGGCCGGCACGCGGCGCGCGTGGTCGGCCGCGCTGCGGGCCGCGCGGTGGAGTCAGGAGCGAGGGGTGAGGGTCTCGTCCACCCAGTTGCTGGTGAGGACTTCGTCCAGGACCACGCTGCCGGCGCCCAGCATGCAGGCGTCCTGGCCGGTGACCGTGGTGGCGATTTCCAGGTCGCGGGTGGCCAGCGGGAGGCAGCGTTCGTAGATCGCGCCGCGGACGGCCGCGATGAAGGGTTCGGCCGCCGACAGGCCGCCGCCCAGGACGACCACGTCGGGGTTGAAGAAGTTGACCAGCGGGGTGAGCACTTGGCCGGCCAGGCGGCCGGCGTTGCGGACCAGGTTGGTGACCTCGGGGACGCCGTTGTTGACCAGTTCGACGAGTCGGCCGGTCGAGGAGACCTCTATCCCCTGCGCGCGCAGCGTGCGGCACAGCGCGGCGCCGCTGGCGTGTGCCTCCAGGCAGTCGGAGTGGCCGCACGAGCAGGTGACCCGCTGCGCGGCGTGCACGGGGACGTGGCTGATGTCGCCGGCCGCGCCCCGGCCGCGGTGCAGCCGGCCGGACGCGATGATGCCGCAGCCGATGCCGGTACCGGCCTTGACCGCCATCAGGTTGTCCCGCCCCGGCCAGCCGTAGCGGTGTTCGCCGACCGCCATCAGGTTGGCGTCGTTCTCCACCACCACGCGTACGCCCAGGAGTTCGGTCAGTCGTTCGCGGACCGGGTAGTCGTTCCAACCGGGCATCCGCGAGGGCGCGACCACTTTGGCCGACGCGGGGTCGACCGGTCCCGGCATGCCGACGCCGATGCCGAGCAGCGGCAGGTCGCTCACCTGGGCCTGACGCAGTGTCAGGCGTACGTGTCCGGCCAGGCGTTCGGTCACCGCCTCGGGTCCTTCGGCGATCTCGCCCGGGAGTTCGTGGGTGAGCAGGACCCGGCCGGCGAGGTCCATCACCGCCATCCGGACGTGGTGACTGCCCACGTCCGCGGCGACCACGACGCCGGCGCTCTCGTGCAGGCGTAGTTGGCGCGGGCGGCGCCCGCCTCGGGAGGCGCCCTCGCCGTCCTCGCGCAGGAGCCCCGCGTCTATCAGTTCCTCCACCCGCAGCGACACGCTCGACGGCGCCATCCCGCTGAGCCGGGCGAGTTCCGCGCGGGATCGGCCATGCCCCATGGCCACCAACCGGACCAGGTCTCCCGCGGTTCCACCCAACGTCCCACTCCCGTTCACGGCAGGCATGCGGAGGCACGCCAGTGACAGGAATAGCACAGCCCGTTATAACCATCAAGTCATTGACTTATTTTGATTTCGACCTCTAGTGTCACGGAAAACTTCGATTCCGAACAAAGATGGAGCGATGATGAGGCCCGTGCCTCCCTCTTCCGCCGGCACGACGCCCATGATCGAGGCCAGGAGCATCAACAAGTCGTTCGGGGCCGTCCGCGTGCTCACCGACGTGGACCTGGTCGTCGGCGCGGGCGAGGTGGTCGTGCTCATCGGCCCCTCCGGCGCCGGCAAATCGACGCTGTGCCGCTGCCTCAACCGGTT
>NZ_WWJX01001620.1 GCF_009865215.1 Streptomyces sp. SID3343
TCGGTTCACCCCCACCTGCGTGGGGAGTTCTACAAGCCCTCCCAGATATCGGATCTCTTCGGCGGTTCACCCCCACCTGCGTGGGGAGTTCGACATGCCACAGATCGACGCCGAACTCAAGCCCGGTTCACCCCCACCTGCGTGGGGAGTTCGGCAACAGCAAAAGGTTGTGCGGCGGACCGCACGGTTCACCCCCACCTGCGTGGGGAGTTCCTCACGTAGCCACCTATTCGCGGCGCGCTTGACGGTTCACCCCCACCTGCGTGGGGAGTTCTGCTCCTGGTCGTCGCCGTCGAGCCCCGCGCGCGGTTCACCCCCACCTGCGTGGGGAGTTCGCCGGCGCTGTAGGGGCGGGACTCGAACACGTCGGTTCACCCCCACCTGCGTGGGGAGTTCTCCACCTCGTACAAGGCGCCGTCCAGGACACCCGGTTCACCCCCACCTGCGTGGGGAGTTCATGTTTGTGGAGTCCGTGGGGCAGGTCTGCGACGGTTCACCCCCACCTGCGTGGGGAGTTCGAGCAGGCGTTGGCGCGTTCGGCGCGCGATGCCGGTTCACCCCCCCCTGCGTGGGGAGTTCACGGGAAGACTCAACCGCGGCCGGTGGCGATCCGGTTCACCCCCACCTGCGTGGGGAGTTCGTTCGCAGGGGTAGCTATCTCGCCTGTACGGACGGTTCACCCCCACCTGCGTGGGGAGTTCGGGGGGTTCCTGCGTTGTGGTATCGGCGTAGGCGGTTCACCCCCACCTGCGTGGGGAGTTCCCGGATGTTGCGGGAGCGAATCACGCCGGAGGCGGTTCACCCCCACCTGCGTGGGGAGTTCACTTGTTGACCTGGCGGTTTCCTGGGGCTTTGCCGAATCGTGATCTGAATACGAGTATTGAGGAATCTATCTTGCCTGAATTCTGAAGTCGAAGTTCCTGTTTGGGTCGGGTTGACTGTTTATGTCGCATGCCCGTCGTGGCCTTGATGGGTCGTCTCGGAGTTGCCGAGTGCTGTTTTGTCGGGCTGGTGGGCGTCGTCGTTCGGGCCAGTCGTTGCCGGTGCGGGATCGGTTCGGCGGTGGGTGGTATGGGGTTTTGGAGATGAGTGCTTGCGTCTCAGTGGTGCGGATGTCCCCGGCGGTGGTCGTGCGGGTGGTGGCGAGAGCCATTTTATCCACCGGCTGCCCAAATGATGTCCCGGTGGGTGGTGGCGGTGACGGTGTGGATCCCGGGCCGAAGGTAAGTGTGGCTGCGGTCGGGGCTCGGCTGCGCGTTGCGGGCCGGTGTGTACGGGAACCGGGACTGGTGCACGTGACAGTTGTTCCATCTTCATGTGCCGTGTGATGCCGTCAGGCCCGGCGGTCGCGGTCATCGACGAGGCCGGGCATGGTGGCTGTCGCAATTGGCGGAACCACGCCGGGGTGGCGTCCGCCCGCAGTCGCCTCGGGAGGCCGCCGAGACCGGTTTTCCCGGAGGTGGGCGCGGGGTTGGGTGCAGCGTCGGCGCGTCGAGTGGAATCTGCGCGGACGCTCACGTGCCGGGCTGGACTGGTGTCTGTGGTGGGGTGTGCCCCACCGGCTCCGGGCGGTGGCCGTGGGGCGGCGGCGGAGCCAGGCAAGAGCCGCTGATACCCGAGTGGTTACGATCTTGGCCTCGTCGCTGGGGTACAGCGTGTGGGTGGGGTCGTTCGGGTGCAGTGGAGCTGGGGGCGCCGAGTTGATCCCCGTCGGGACGGCGCCGTTGGTGCCTGCGCCCCTGGGTTGGGCTCTCGGTTTGTCGCCGGAGCGGGCGGTGACCACGACCTCGCCGAGGCTGCTCAGGCTCGTGTCCACGTGATCGTCGTCGTCGGTGTCTGCGTTCACGTCTGCGACTGCGACTGCGACGGGTGCCGTGAATGCCGTCATCGGTAGGGGTGCGGGTACGGGTATGGCCACTTTTTCGGTGATCTCGCGGCCCAACGTGTCGGATGTTGTCGGGTGTTCGGGTCGGCCGCCTTCCATTCCGCCGCGTGACGCGTGGCCGTGACCGCAGTGCTTAAGCGAGGCGACTGCGTCGCGGTCTCCGCCGGTGTGCCGTCCCGGTTGACGTGCAGGCAGTGCTCCAGCGTGAACTGGGGTATCGACGTGGTCAGGGACGCAACCACGTTTGGCGGCGACCGGGTTGTGGACCGGGTGGAGCGTGGTTCCGTCCTCGGCGGTGGTCGACGCCAACTGTCGGAGGAACGCTGCGGCCCGTTCGGTCGCGAAACGATCCCGCTCCGGATCGTCCAACCGGGCCCGGCTCGCGATCGTGGTCCGGTGGCTGGTGAACCACCGGTACACAAGTAGGACTTGGGCCCGCGCGACGTCCTCGGGATCGGTGTCGCGGGTGCTTGGCCGGACGGCGGCAGCAGTGGCGGGGCCGAGGATGGTGACGCCTTGTCGTCGCCTCCGCCACTGCATCCCGCTGCCAACAGCCGTCCGGTTGCCGCGACCACGGCTGTACGGCGGCCCACGCGATCCTCTCGGTCGGTGATCACAGACCGTCCGTACGAGGAGGTGCCGCCGCGCCCCGGACCGTGGCCATCCCAACCTCAGGTACCAGCGGGCACTCGGCGTGCCTCGGCGTACAGATCGGCCAAGAGGTCGTGTCCCGCCCGGTCGGTCGCGTCGTGGGCCGTATAGCGCGCGGCATCGGCGGATGACGCTGCCTGCCCGGGCAGGCGACTCGTACGGGGTCGGCCCAAAGGCGTCGGATCTGGTTCGCGGCGGTACGTACCGGCTCGCCACCGCTCGTCGAGACCTGCGGTGGCGCCGACTTCGGCGGGAACGGCGGTGCTGAACCTCTTCAGGTTCGTCACGACAGCAACGTAGCCGCGGCGTGTTTGCGTGGGCCCGCCGGTTCCGGGGTGACCGCCCTGAGGTGGCGTTTCCGCAGGTGGAGGAGTTGGCGCGGGACAAGTGGGCTTGT
>NZ_WWJX01001621.1 GCF_009865215.1 Streptomyces sp. SID3343
GCCCGAAGTCGGGCGCGCCCGCCGCCGGCCGACCGCAGCGCCGCCTCGACACGTCGGAGGAGGACGAGAAGCGCATGTGGGACACGTACGAGGCGTGCCTGCGCGACAAGGGCGTCGACACCCGCCAGACCGGGTCCGTGGAGGGCGAGAAGGCGCGCACCAAGAAGTACGCCCGCGAGTTCGAGGCGTGCGAGGTCAAACTGCCGCTGATGCCACCGGAGATGGATCCCAAGACGAACCCCAAGTACGACGACGGCATGCGCGACTGGGTCAAGTGCATGAACGCGAAGGGGATG
The DNA here is from genome assembly GCF_009865215.1 of Streptomyces sp. SID3343. Taxonomy (GTDB): domain Bacteria; phylum Actinomycetota; class Actinomycetes; order Streptomycetales; family Streptomycetaceae; genus Embleya. Next base: position 297 of record NZ_WWJX01001621.1, read on the forward strand.
AAGGTCAAGGTCGTCTCCGACGGGTGGACCTATACGGGCGACTCGACGTTGAGCTTCGAGCAGCAGCGCAAGGTCGAGCAGGACTGCAAGGTGGAGGCCTTCAGTGCCAAGCGCTGACGAGGACGGCGTCGGAATCGGCGCCGTCGAGCCCGGCGATCCACGGCGGGCGCGGGTCGGTCGGGTCGGCCGCTGCGTCGGACTGGTCGTCGTCGTGGTGCTGGTCCTGGGCGCGGTCGCCGCGTTCGCCGTCGCGCGTCGCAGTGGTGGATCGGAGGGTCCGGCGAAGAAGTCGGCCGGCGTCCAGACGGCGACCGTGACCCGGACCGACCTGTCCGACGCCCGCGAACTGCCGGGCACGCTCGGGTTCGGCACCGAACAGCCGCTCAAGGCCGGCCGCAAAGGCATCGTGACGTGGCTGCCCAAGAGCGGCGACACGATCACCCGCGGCAAGCAGCTGTACCGCCTGGACGATCGGCCGGTCTCGCTCTTCTACGGGGCGACTCCGATGTTCCGCGCACTGGGAAAGCCGGACGGGGACGCGGCGGGCGGCGCGACGGACACCAAGACGGACCCGAAGGGGGACACCAAGACCGACACCCGGACAGACTCGAAGTCGGACACCAAGACGGACCCGAAATCGGGCACCGAACAGGACACCACCAAGCAGGACACGACCAAGAAGGAAGCCGCCAAGCCGCCGCGGGGACGTGACGTGCGGATGGTCGCGGACAATCTCAAGGCGCTCGGCTACGACATCGGCAGTCAGCCCACCGGCATGCCGACGGGCGAGGCGACCTGGACACCCGCCTTGTCCACGGCGCTCAAGAAGTGGCAAAAGGCGCTCGGCACCCCACAGACCGGGTTCCTCGACGTCGGCGACGTCACCGTGTCGACCGGCGAGATCCGGGTGGGCGCGCTGTCCGCCGCGCTCGGTGACGACGCGGCCGGCGGACCGGTGATGACCGTCACGCCGACGGCCAAGGCGGTCAGCGTGCCCGTGGCCGCGACCGACATCGGTTCGATCGTGGTGGACACCCCCGTGATCGTCGTACTCCCGGACAACACCGAGGCCCGCGGCACGGTGTCCGGGGTCGGCCGCAGCGCGGAACGCAAGGACGCCGGACTGGGCGGCCCGGACTCGGACGTCGGCGGGGCGAAGATGACCGTGACGGTCACCCTCGACGACCCCGCCGCGGTCAAGAACCTCGACGCGGCCGGCGTCCAGGTCCGCTTCGTCACCGAGACCAGGAAGGGAGTCCTGACCGTGCCGATCGGCGCGCTGGTCGCGCTCCGCGAAGGCGGCTACGCCGTCCAGATCCCCGCCGGCCGCCTGATCGCGGTCAAGACCGGTCTGTTCGTCAAGGGCATGGTCGAGGTCGAGGGCAGCGGCCTGGAACCGGGCACGCGAGTGGTGACCACGTCGTGAGCGCGGTCCTGGCGGTAATACGCGCGAGCAAGGCGTATCCCGGCGGCGTCAAGGCCCTCGACGACGTGTCGCTCACGATCGAATCCGGCGAACTCGTGGGCATCGTCGGCCCGTCCGGCTCCGGCAAGTCCACCCTGCTCAACCTGATGGGCACGTTGGACACCCCGACCGCGGGCACGGTGTCGATCCTGGGCCACGACGTCGGCGTCCTGTCCGACCGTCGGCTCTCCGCCCTGCGCGGACGCCTGCTCGGTTTCGTGTTCCAGCAGTTCCACCTCACCGACGGGCTCACCGCCGCGGAGAACGTCGCGACCGGACTGCTGTACGCGGGCGTCCCGCGCCGCCGTCGCC
>NZ_WWJX01001622.1 GCF_009865215.1 Streptomyces sp. SID3343
GCACTTTCTGCACGCGTTCCCGATCGGCACCAACGCCGGTCAGACCATGCTGCTCACCGCGCTCTCCGCAGCGCCCACCGCCATCTGCGTACCCACGTTCGAGGCCGAACAATTCTGCGCGCTGATCGCCGAATACCGGGTGGGCACCGCCTTCGTGGTGCCCGCGATGGCCGGCGAACTGGTCCGCTCCGGCGCGACCACGCGACACGACGTCGGCGACCTGTTGCTCCTCGGATCGACCGCCGCCGCCCTGCCGCCCGCGACGGCCGTCGCGCTGACTGCCGCCTTTCCGCACGCCACGATCGTCAACTCCTACACCTCCACCGAGGCCGCCCCCGCACAGACCACGATGGTCTTCGACCCCGATCGGCCGAGTTCGGTGGGGCGCTCCGTCCTGGGCGACGACCTGCGCGTGCTGACCGAGGACGGCGACCCGCTGCCCATCGGCGTGCCGGGCGAGATCTGGCTGCGGTCGCCGACTACGCCACGCGCCTACCATCGCGACGAGGCCGCGAGCACCAAGGTGTTCCGCGACGGCTGGGTGCGGATGGGCGATCTCGGCCGGCTCGACGCCGAGGGCTACCTGTACGTGATCGACCGCGAGAGCGATCTCGTCACCTCCGGCGCGTTCAAGATCTCCACACTCGCCGTCGAGGCCGCGTTGTACGAACATCCGGCGGTCGTCGAGGCCGCGGCGTTCGGCGTACCGCACGCGGCGATGGGCGCGATGCCGGCGGCGGCCGTCGTGCTGGACCCCGGCACGTCGCCCGACGACCTGCGGGACTTCCTGCGCTCACGGCTGGCGCGCGAAGAGATCCCGACCCGGTTCCTGGTCCTGGACACCCTGCCGCGAAACGCTGCCGGAAAGGTCGTCAAGACCGAACTGCGGGCGCTGCTCGCCACCGTGGCCGCCCCGGCGCATGCGACCGCGCCGAGCACCCCGACCGAGGTCACCCTGAGTCGACTGTGGGCCGAGGTTCTGGAGATCGCGCCCCCGGGTCCGAACGACGAGTTCTTCGTCCTGGGCGGCGACTCGTTCAAGGCCACCCGGCTCGCCGCGCTGGCCGGCCACACCTTCGCGATCGACGTCCCGACGTCACTTCCGTTCGACCTGCCACGGCTCGGGGCGCAGGCCGAATGGATCGAGGCGGCGCCACAGTCGGCCGAACGAACAGCCGGACGAACAACCGCGGAAGCAGCCGAAGGAGCAGCCGAGGGAGCAGCCGAAGAAGCAGCGCGCCAAGGAACGCCCGCGCGCGAACCGACGTCACCGGCATCGGCATTCGGGCCCGAGCAACCCGGCACCGGCACCGGCCCAGCTCCCGACCCCGGCCCCAGCCCCGACCCCGGCCCGCAGCCAAGGGCACCAAGGGCACCAAGGCAGCCAAGGGGGCCAAGAGCGGCAAGGCCGCGGGCGGCGACCCGCAGAACAAGGCCCGCGCCGCGGCCGACGGGCCGCCCGCCCGCCCGTCCGGCGTCACCCGCGCGGCCCTGTCGTTCACGGTCAAGCCCGGCAGCGAGGCGAAGGTCGCCAAGATCCTCGCCGGCTACGAATCGCCCCAGGCGCGCGTCGACGCGAAGACCACGCTGCGCCGCACCACCGTGTTCATGCGCGGCAACCGCGTGGTCCGCGCCATCGAGATCGACGGCGACCTGCGCGCTGCGCTGCAACACGTCGCCGCGCAGCCCCAGGTACGCGCCGCCGAGGAGCAGCTCAACCCCTACCTCGAGGAGTCCCGCGACCTGGACGACCCCGAGGCCGCCCGCGGCTTCTTCATGCGGTCCTCGCTCGCCGAGGTGGCGCACCTGACCGACCAGCGCTCGCGCGCGCAGGCCCGCGAGCTCGTCCGCAAGGCCTTCCTGTACCCCGTGCGGCACGGTTCGGCCGAGGCAGCCGCGCGGCTGCTCGCCGACCACGACGAGCAGGCGATCACGCGGGCCCGGGGCCCGATCGCGGGCAGCACGATCTTCGTTCGCGAGGACGTCCTCGTGCGCGTCGTCGACCTGCGCGGGTCCGTCGACGACGACCCGGCCGTCGCGTTGGGCATCGACCGCTCCGCCGCCGCCAGGTTCGGTCGCCTCCTCGACACGGGCGACGTGGACACCGACGAGGGCCTGCGGCGCCTGCTCGCCAACTGCGCCATGACCGAGATCACCGACCGCCGCGCGTCGCTCGACGCCTGACCACCGGTGCGGCGCACCCGCGCCGCCCGCCACCGGAGGTGGCACACATGACCACGCAGACCGTACGCATCGTCGACCTCGAAGAGATCGAGCCCAACCGCCGCCGCGGCGGTGACCTCCGCGTCATGCTCAGCCCGGCGACGGTGGGCTCCACGAGCGGCTTCATGGGACTGGCCATCATCCAGCCCGGCGACATGATCTCCGAGCACTACCACCCGTACTCGGAGGAGTTCATCCACGTCGTCAGCGGAACCGTCGAGGTCGACCTCGACGGCGTCACCCACGAGGTGCGGGCCGAACAGGGCCTGATGATCCCGCGCGACATGCGCCACCGGTTCCGCAACGTCGGCTCGGTGGAGGCGCGGATGGTCTTCCAGCTCGCCCCCCTGGCGCCTCGCCCCGAACTGGGCCATGTGGACACCGAGGACGTGCGCGACTCGTGCGCGCAGCACCCGCGCGTGGAGCCCACACAGTCCGTGGGCGCCGAGTCGTGAAGCGCCGGGTGGCGGTCACCGGCGTCGGGGTGGTCGCCCCCGGCGGCATGGGCGTCCCGGCGTTCTGGGATCTGCTCATGGCCGGTCGCACGGCGACCCGGGGCATCACGCTGTTCGACCCCGCCCCGTTCCGCTCCCGGATCGCCGCGGAGTGCGACTTCGACCCGGTCGTGCGCGGCGTGGCCCCGGCGCGGGCGCAACGCGCCGACCGCTACGTGCAGTTCGCGCTCGCGGCCGCGGCGGAAGCGGTCCGCGACTGCGGCCTCGATCGCGAAGCCGAGGACCCGTGGCGGATCGGCGTGTCCCTGGGCACCGCCGTCGGTGGCACCACCCGGCTCGAACACGACTACGTCGCGGTGAGCGGGGCCGGCACGCGGTGGGACGTCGACCACCGCCGCGCCGACCCCTTCCTGCACCGGGCGTTCACCCCGAGCGCGCTCGCGTCCGAAGTGGCCGAGGAGTTCGACGCGCGCGGCCCGGTGCAGACCGTGTCGACGGGTTGCACCTCCGGGCTGGACGCGATCGGCTACGCCGCGCACGCCATCGAGGACGGGCGCGCCGACGTGTACCTCGCCGGCGCCGCCGACTCGCCGATCTCGCCGATCACCGTCGCGTGCTTCGACGCCATCAAGGCGACATCGACCCGCAACGACGACCCCGAGCACGCGTCCCGCCCCTTCGACGCGGACCGGGACGGCTTCGTCCTGGGTGAGGGCGCCGCGGTGCTCGTCCTGGAGGAACTGGAGCACGCGCGCAACCGCGGGGCCCGG
>NZ_WWJX01001623.1 GCF_009865215.1 Streptomyces sp. SID3343
CGGCCCCGGCCCGGCCGCCCCCACCGCGACCGGGCCGCGAATCGTCCCTCAGACCCCCGCCGAAGCCGGCCGCGCCGCCGCCGCCGCGTCGTCGCGCTTCGTCTCGACCGGGTCCGTGCCGCGCCCGCGCAGCACCAGGTACGCGCCGATCGTCACCACGAGGTTGGGCGCCAACGCGATCAGCCCCGCGTCCCAGCTCCCGACGTCCACGTGGGCGAAGGTCAACCACGTGAGTACGCCGATGCCGGTCACGATGCCCAGCAGCGCCGGGGTGGCGCCGAGCGGGTTGCGGCGGCGCAGCGCCATCACCGTCGCGGGAGCCAGTTGGGACAGGCCGCCGTAGGTGAGCAGGAGGAGGTTGGCGAGCAGGCCCGGCCGGCCCAGGGCCAGGATCAGCGCGAGGCCCGACGCGATCACCACGCACGCGTGGTTGACCCGGAGTCGGTTTCGTTCGCCCCGTACGGGCACCAGGTTGTGCGAGACCAGCGTCGAGATGCCCATCACGATCGCCGCCGACGGCACCATCGCCGCAGCCGCCGCCGCGACCGCGACCACGCCGACCAGCCACCCGGGCATGGCGTGGCCGGCCATGGTGAGCAGGACGCCGTTGCTCGCGGTGTCCGGGTCGAGTCCGAGTACGGCCGCGAAGCCGACGATCACCGGCACGGCCAGGGCCACCTGGTACAGCGGCAGCCAGATGTAGTTCTGCCGTAGGGCGCGTCCGCTGCGCGCGGAGAGTACCGGCGGCCACAGGTGCGGCATCGTGTTCAGGCCCGAGCCGATCGCGCTGATCACCAGCGCGGTGGTGTACCAGGTCTTGTCGTAGCCCCCGCCGATCGTGAGCAGCGAGGAGTGGCTGTCGCGGACGGTGTCGAAGATGTGACCGAATCCGCCGGTCACCGACATCGGGACGGCGATCAGGAGTGCGACGAGGGCCACCACCATGAGCACGTCCTTGGCGTACGCGACGCGCGCGATGCCGCGGATCCCGGACCACAGCACGAATCCGGCGGTGAGCACGGTCGCGAGCACCATGCTCAGGTGGCCGCCCGACTTGCTGCCGGTGGCCAGCTGCACGATCAGGCCGAGCCCGGTGATCTGAAGCTGGAGGTAGGGCAGCAGGAAGACCGCGCCGACCAGGGCCACGACCTTGCCGAGCAGCGGGCTGCGGAAGCGGTCGGCGAAGAAGTCGGCCTGGGTCAGGTAGCCGCGGTCGCGGCCGAGCCGCCACGTGCGCGGGCCGATGAAGTACATCGTGACGAGGCTGATCGCGAGGTAACCCAGCGCGTAGGTCGCGGCCACGCCGCCGCCGAACGCGAGGCCCGCCAGGCCCAGGAAGCTGAAGGTGGTGAAGGACTCGCCGGCCTGGAGGAACCACGAGGTGACCGGGGAGAATCGGCGCCCGCCGACCGCCCACTCGCCCAGCTCACCCTTCGGCGGTCGACGACCGCCGATGCCGATCGCGGCGAGGGCCACGATGCCGAGCACGGTGATGACCATGGTGCTGTTCACGAGGTGCGCTCCGATTCGGCTGTGGCCTGCGCGGCGGTTTCGGCGAGCGCGTCGTCCTCGGCGTCCTCGGGGTGGTCCGCGTGCTTCTCGATCGCGTACAGGGCGACGGTGCACCCGATCGTCCACACGACGGCCCAGACCAGGACGGAGGGCAGACCCAGCCACAGGTGCGGGCCGTTGACGAACGGCAGGAACGGGGTTGCGAGGAAGGCGAGCACGGGCAACGCGGCCCAACTCACGTGGCGTTTTCTCATCGTGGCTCCCGGGGGGAAGGGGCGCGGCGCACAACGGGACGGGGGAAGACGGCGGGGCCGGGAAGGCGGGGGCGGGAGGACGGTCGGTACGGGGGCGGCCGGGACGGGCTCAGGC
>NZ_WWJX01001624.1 GCF_009865215.1 Streptomyces sp. SID3343
ACGGCACGTCCATGGGTGGGCGCGTCGCCCAGTGCCTCGCCATCCACCACCCCGAGCGGGTCCGCGCGTTGATCCTGGGCTGTACGTCGCCCGGCGGCCCACACGGCCTGGAACGCGGCCACGACGTACGCAAGTCGCTGACCGCACGCGAGCCCGGCGCGGCCCGGCGGGCCCTGCTCGACCTGATGTACACCCCGGCCTGGGTGGCGACCCACGCCGGCCCGTACACCACGCTGGGTGACCCCGACATGCCCCCACACGCGCGGCGCGGGCACCTGATCGCCAGTCATCGGCACGACGCGTGGGACGCCCTGCCCGGTATCACCGCACCCACGTTGGTGGTGCACGGCGGCGACGACCTCCTCAACCCGACGGCCAACGCCCCACTGCTCGCCGGCCGGATCCCCGGCGCGCGATCGGCCGTCATCCCGGGCGCCCGCCACGCGTACTTCGAGGAGTTCCGCGCGGTCGCCGGGCCGCTCGTGCTGGACTTCCTCGACGAAGTGGCCGCGACTCGCTGACGCGCCCGGCGTGTTCGGCCTGGTTGAACCGCTTGGCTCGCCCCGTGCGCTCGGCTCGTCGCGGTCGGGGCTCGGCAATGCCGGCCGCCCCGACCGCGGCGGTGTACCGCGGCCTACCGTCGGCTCACCACAGCACCGGCAGTCGCTCCGGCAGCCGCTTGATGAACCCGGTACGCCAGACCAGCCGATCGAGCGGAACGGCCAGGCGCAGCGCGGGCAGCCGGTCCACCAAGGCGGCTATCGCCACTCCGGCGTGGGCGCGCGCGAGGGCCGAGGCCGGGCAGAAGCGGCGACCCGCGCCGAACGCCGGATGCGGGTTGTCGGCGCGGTCGAAGTCGATCCGGTCCGGGTCCGCCGGATCGGGGCATGCAGCGGCCTCCCGGTCGCAGGGTGAAGGCACTCCGCCGGATCACCGCATCGCCGTCGGACCGGACCGGCCTCCGAATCTCGGGGGCGGGCAACGCGTGGACGGCGGAAGTCGCGCTGTCCCGGGGCGGGCGCAGCGCGAGTCGGTGCCGCGGAGCGGGTGGTGTTCCGTACCGCGCGGACCTGAGGGCGTACATCAACGGCCTCTGCCGGTGATACACCGCAGCCGGGGCTTCGAGGCCGCTGCGGTGGCTGTGCACGTGTGCACGCTCGGGTGCCCGGGCGCGGGTGTCGCGAACGCATACGTCCACCGCGATGTGGCGGGTGCGCAAGGTGGTACCCCTCAAGTGCCGCATGTCCCTGTGGCGCCGTGCGCTCCCGGTGTGGCGGCAACGACTGCAAGTTATCGGTGCGGCCGGAGCGTCAGCACGTGTGTGCGATTGTGACGGGAATCGAATCCCACATGGCCGAAAGACATGTGGACGGGGGCGGGTCGAGGACGGACGCCGCCGCGATTCGTGGCGCGGCGCGGGCCGAGGAGGGGGCGCCGGCGGAGGAGGATAAACTGCGGCATGGTCGAGATCGGCAGGCTTGAAGCGTCGGATCGGGTTGCGTGGGAGGCCCTGTTCCGCTCCTATATCGAATTCTACGAACGGGTCGAACCTCCCGAGATGTACGACAGGGCGTGGCGGGAGTTCCGCGCCGACACGCGGATGCATGCCCTCGGGGCGAGGCTGGACGGTCGGCTCGTCGGGATCACCCACTTCCTCGTACACCCCAACACGTCGGGCCCGGACGTGTGTTACCTCCAGGACCTTTTCACCGCGTCCGACGTACGCGGCAAGGGCGTGGCCCGAGCGCTGATCGCCGCCGTCGGTGAGTGGGCGCGCGAGCAGGGCTGTTGCCGGCTGTACTGGAGCACCCACGAGTCCAACGCCACCGCGCGCCGGCTGTACGACAAGGTCGCCGAGAACCGCGGGTTCATCCGCTATCAGATCGAACTACCACCCCCGAGCGGTGGCGTTCCGCAGAAGTGACCGGCCGTCAGGTCGACGAGGCAGGGCCGGAGTCGGGGTCGGACTCGGAGCCGGGGGCACGATCGCGACCCGCCTCGCCTTCGGCCAACAGCCCGATGATGCGGCGTAGTTGGTCGGCGTAGTGCTCCGTGAACGCCGGGCTTCCCGGCTCGGCGTCGAAGAGCCCGCGGACCAGGTACGGCATCGTCTGCGGAATCATGATCACGCCCATGACGGCCAACAACACGGCGGCCGGGTCGTGGTGGCCCGCGAGTTCGCCGAGGGCCTGGCGCTCGCGGACGGCGGCGAGGTCGGAGTCGGCCGAGGCGTCGTCGAAGTCGTCGGAGTGTCGCTCGGTGTCGCTCTCCAGGCTGCGCCGGACCGCGAGCCGGGACGGCCCGAGCCCGACCGTCGCGGCGCGGATCGACACCACCCGCGGCCCGCTGTACGTCAAGGCTCTGCCGACGGACGCCCGCCGGGCCCGGGCGCAGGTGCGCGAGGCCGCCGTCAACCCGCATGTTCGGCCCTTCGCCCCCGAGTTGCGCCGGCGGGTGGTCGTCGACGGGTGGGATGTGCTCGCGTTCGAGGCGGTCGACGGGCGGCGCGCCGACTACACACCCGGCTCGCCGGACCTGCCCCGGGAGGCCCGTACCCTCGCCGAACCGGCCCGCCTGCCCGCCGCCGACGTGCCGCTGCACCGGGCCGAGTCGCGGATGAGCGGCCCCCGTGAGCGCGGCGGTGTCAACGAGGTGACAGACCAGCGGCTAGTACACGTGAGGGCGCTGCGGAGATCCGTCCCGAGCATCGAGCACCTTTTGAACGACACCGAAGGTAGTTGCCGATCGTGGCTTCACGCACGGTCGTCAAGCTTCGGCGCGCCAAGAAGGCCCTCCTGGGCGCGCGCGGGGGGCCCGATCGTCGCCACCCGCCGTGCCACGCCACGCGGTGCCGAGGTCGGTTCACCTTCCCGACTGTGGTGAGTTCGTGGCGTTCATGGTGTTTCGTCGTAACTGCCCTCGGCTCCGGCTCGCCCCCGGCGTGGGGAGTCGCCGGCTCATCCTCGTCCGCGCGGGGACTTCGACAGCCGTCGCGAGCCCGCTTCGCGTACGGGCTTGCGCTGCGGCCGTCGTCGCGGAACTCCTTGGCGGTAACCCGTCGGTAGTCATGGCACACGGACCGGGTGTCGATCACCCCACGGTTGGTCTGCGTCGCGACGAGGGCTTGTTCGTCACCAACCGAAGAGGTAGACGCGGCTGTGGTCGGCGCTCTCGGGCGGCCGAGCGGCGGCCGAGCGGCGGCCGACTCTTCGCTTACACCAACTGCACTCGTAACGCGGGTGTTTGGCCGTTACGGCCGCACGCCCACTCGGGTGCCCGGTACGTTTCCCGCGATACACCGATGAATCGCTACGTGCGCTACGCCCGCTACGTGCGGCGCGTGTGATTCGCGGCTGTCTCGATTCGGGTGGGGACCTGATTGCCGCGTGGGGTGGGGACCCGTGCGTCCACGGTGGCGGTCGGTGCGTGGTCTCGGTACGAAGTCGACGCTCCGGCGTTCCCGGATGGGGAGAGGTCGATCGGTGTGGTCCGTCTCCAGGGAGGGGATCCCGATGTCGCTCGGCTCAAGTGTCACCAAAATCATGAAGATCACCAAGAACACAGAGACCACAAAAGCAACGAAAGCCTGGAAGACTTCACAGGATTCGGCGTACCGGCCCATCCACGCCGGACGCGCCACGCTGCTCCGCGTCCGCCCCCGTCTCGCCGCCGTCGCGGCGGCCGCGGCCCTCGCCGCC
>NZ_WWJX01001625.1 GCF_009865215.1 Streptomyces sp. SID3343
GTGCGTCGTGGTCCGGGTGGTGTGTTGGAGTTCGTGGGTCGGGTGGATCAGCAGGTCAAGATTCGTGGTTTCCGGATCGAGCCCGGGGAGATCGAGGCGGTGTTGACGGGTCATCCCGGTATCGCCCAGGCCGCCGTGGTCGCTCGTGAGGACCTGCCCGGCGACACCCGCCTGATCGCCTACGTCGTCACCGACACCGACACGACCCCGGAAGACCTGCGTGAGTTCGCCCGGCGACGGCTGCCGGACTACATGCTGCCGTCCTGGTTCGTCACACTGGACCGGCTGCCGTTGACGGTCAACGGCAAGCTCGACCACGCCGCGCTGCCCGCCCCCGACTCGGCCGTGCGGACGGATGCGCCGAGCCGCGAGCCGCGCACCGCGCGCGAACGGCTGCTGGGGGAACTGTTCGCTCAGGCACTCGGGGTGGACCGAATCGGATACGACGACGACTTCTTCGCGCTCGGCGGGGACAGCATCGTCTCGATTCGTCTCGTCAGCCTGGCGCGTTCGGCGGGTGTCGGATTCGCGGTGCGGGACGTCTTCGAACAACGGACGGTGGCCGCACTCGCCGAGGTCGCCGAGGAACTGGCCCCACCGACGTCCGAAGCCGACCACCTCGCCGTCGGCACGGTCGAACCCACCCCGATCATGCGCTGGTTCGACGCCCGCGGCGGTGACATCGACGGGTTCTACCAAGCCATGCTGCTGGCGGTACCGGCGGATCTGGGGGAGGAGCGCCTCACCTTTGCCGTGCAGGCGCTCGTGGACCACCACGACGCGCTGCGGCTGACCCGGACGCCGGGTGGCCCCGACGGATCGTGGTTGCCGCAGATCGGACCGGTCGGCTCCGTGACGGCGTCCGACCTGGTGCACGTCGTCGACCTCGGCGGCGCCGACGTCGACGAAGCCCTGGTCCGCGAGCACGTGCAGGCGGCGGTCGCCCGTTTGTCGACCGAGCGGGGACCGCTGCTCCAAGTGGTCTGGTTCGACGCCGGAGCGACCCGTCCCGGCAGGCTGCTGTTCCTGGTCAACCATCTCGTGGTCGACGGCGTTTCCTGGCGCATCCTCCTTCCGGACCTCGTCGCCGCGTGGGAAGCGGTCGGGCTCGGCCGTCCGCCCCGGCCGGAGCCGTCCGGCACATCGCTGCGCCGCTGGGCGGAGTTGCTGACCGCGGAGGCCCGGCAGCCGGCCCGGGTCGCGGAGGCGACACTGTGGGCGGACCTGCTCACGGCCGCCGACCCGCCACTGACGGCAGGCCGACTGGATCCCGTGAGGGACACCGTGGGCCGAGCTCGTGAACTCACGCTCTCCCTCCCGCCCGACGTCGCCACCCCACTCCTGACGACGGTGCCGACGGCCTTTCACGCCGGAGTGGACGACGTCCTGCTGACCGCCCTCGGCCTGGCGGTCGCCCAGTGGCGCCGAGGTCATGGCCGCGAGCGGGACACGGCGGTACTGGTCGACGTCGAGGGACACGGGCGCGAGGAGATCGTGCAGGGCACGGACCTGTCGCGCACCGTGGGTTGGTTCACGTCGCTGTATCCCGTCCGCGTCGATCCGGGCCCGCCGGCGTGGGACGAGGTCGTCGACGGCGGTGGCGGGCCGGCGCTGGGACAGGCGCTGAAACGGGTCAAGGAGCAGGTGCGAGCGCTGCCCGACCGGGGCATCGGCTTCGGTCTGCTGCGCCACCTCAACCCGGAGACCGGGCCGAAGCTGGCCGAACTCGGCGTGCCCCAACTCGGTTTCAACTACCTCGGCCGCTTCCCGTCCGCAGGAACACCGGTGGTGCCCGGCAACCCGGCGTGGACGGTGGCGGCGGAGACGGGCCTGCTGAGCGGGGCCGATCCGGCGACCGCCCTGGCGCACGGGCTGGAGGTCAACTCCATGATCCGGGACACCCCGGACGGGCCGTGGTTGGAGGCCGTCTGGACGTGGGCCCCCGACGTCTGGCCCGAGCAGCACGTCCGCGCCCTCGCCGAACAGTGGTTCCAGGCGATCCGGGGCCTGGTCCGGCACGGTCATCGGTCCGACACGGGCGGCCACACACCCTCGGACTTCCCGCT
>NZ_WWJX01001626.1 GCF_009865215.1 Streptomyces sp. SID3343
GCGTTGCTGCCGGGCGTTCGTGGCTCAGTGCCCGACCGGCTGCGATTCGGCGTCCAGGCTCACTTCCAGATCGCTCAGCAACCGGCCCGCCTCCGCGAGCAGCGAGCCCGTCAGCGCGGTCGTCAGCGGCCCCGACCGCGCGGCCTCGGGCAGGCGCTCGGTGAGTACCGCGTGGACGTCGACGGCCCGATTCAACTCCTCGCGCGCGCACCGCAGTCGGGTGTCCGGCGAGCCGGTCGCGTCCGTGCGCACCACCGGCGTGCCCATCGCGGCCACGGCGCGTCCGTAATCGCGCACCGCGCAGGCCAGCGCGTCCAGGAACGCCGCGTAGGGCGCCAACGTCCTGCCGTCCGGCGTCAGGTCCACGCCGTCCGCTCGCGCCGTGTCCCGGATCGTGCGGGTGATCGCGATCGTGCGGGTGATCACGTCCTCCAGAGTGGGAATGAAACCGTGCTCGATCTCCGGCACCGGTCCGTGGCGGTGTCGGCGCGGGTTCATCCGCATGCTCTCGCGCGCGTGCTCGGTGGCCGCCCGCAGGTCCTCCCACCGCCGAAACGCACGCAGGGCGCGCCGATACCGCTCGTCCGTCAGGGTCGCGTCCCAGTCCTTGCGCAGGCCGTCGGCCGACTCGACCAAAATCTCCGCGACCTCGTCGGCGACGTCGAGCGCGGCCCGGCGGCTGTTGCGCAGATGCACCGGTGGCCACACCAGGAGGTTCACCGCGAGCCCGATCGTCGCTCCGAGCAACGCCTCCCCGAGACGGTGTCCGATCGTGGGGACGGTGACCGGCCCGTACGACAGGACGAACAACGCGCTGGTCGAGCTGTACATCCCCTGGTCGCCGAACCGCCGCCAGTTGCCCAGCAACATCGTGATCGGCAACACCGCGGCCATCGCGCCGACGGTGCTGCCGCACACCACCCAGCCGAGGGCGGCGAGCAAGGTCCCGAAGGCCATCGACACCAAGACCTGGAGGGCTTGGGCCACCGACCGGTACACCGTCGCCTGAACGAGCACGATCGCCACCCAGGGCGCCATGATCGCCATCGGGGCCCGGAGCCACCATCCGGCCACGGCCCAACTCAGCACCGCCGCGAAGGCCGCCTTGCCGGACTGCACCACCAGATCCCGCTCGCGTCCGGGACCTCGCCAGGCCCGAGCGGCCGACCGCCCGATCCCGCGAAGCTCGGACCCGATCGCTCCGGGCATGCCACCTATCCGTCGACCCCACGAAATACCGGACATGGCCCGAGCCTGTCCCACTCCCGCGAGTTGACACCCCCCGACGTCCGCGCGGCGGTGGGTCGGTCGGCCGGTCACCGGCGCCCGGCGAGGCGGAGTTCAGCGTTTGCGTGCCAACAGGCCGTAGCAGCCCACGGTCGCCGGGTCGGGGAGATCGGCCTCGCTCTCCGGATGCCAGTGGGAGACCAACTCCACGCCGGGTTCGAGCAGTTCCCACCCGTCGGGGACCAGCGCGGCGACCTCGGCGCGGCTGCGGACCTGCATGCGGATGCCTGCCCTGCGGTACGCCGCGACGCCGCCGGTCGTCGTGACCGGGTCGAAGTCGCCGGTGAGGTGGGACAGGGCCAGGTAACTGCCGGAAGGGATCCGATCGGTCAGGCGGCGCAGGACGTCCGTGGGCTTGTCCTCGTCGGGGACGAAGTGCAGGATCGCGATCATCAGCAGCGCGAGCGGCCGGTCCAGGTCCAGGGTCTCGGTGAGCGAGGGGTCGGCGAGGATGGCGTCCGGATCGTGCACGTCGGCGTCGATGTAGGCGGTCGCGCCGTCCGGGTGGCTGGACAGCAGCGCGCGGGCGTGGGCGAGGACGATGGGGTCGTTGTCGACGTAGACCACCCGGGCGTCGGAGGTGACCTGCTGCGCGGCGTCGTGGGTGTTGCGACCCTCGATGGGGATGCCGGTGCCGATGTCGAGGAACTGCCGCACCCCGAGCCGGGCGAGCCGGTCGACGGCCCGCAGCATGAATGCGCGGTTGGCGCGCGCCGCCGTACGCGCGTGCGGGACCGCGGCCAGGGTCTGTTCGGCCGCGAGTCGGTCGACGGGGAAGTTGGTCTTGCCGTCCAGGAAATAGTCGTACATGCGCGCCGAGTGCGGTTTGGTGGTGTCGATCTCCGGCGGAGCCCAGTCGGCGATCAGGGCCTGCTGCTCGGGCGACCGATCGAACGCGGAACCCATCAGTTCTCCACCCCCGCCTCGACACGGCACCGGAATGCGCCGGTGGCACGTCTCCCACGCACATCTGTGCGATCGTCATGCTAACGCTCGTGGACACGGCCCGGGCAACCAACTCGCCTCCCCGACACGGGCTCCCGCCTCCCACCCGGTGATGCGGCCGGGTCGACATCGATCGAACGAAGCGCTCCCGGCCGGGGTCGGGCGCGCGGTCGGCGACGCACGAAGGCGGCTCAGACCTGCCTCGTGGCGCTCGGCTGTTCTCGTCGAAGTCCGCCGCGAGTGCCGAGCAGTACCCGAGCGACACCCGGGCGTTACCCGTACGGGGCCGCGCCGGGCGGGCACCGATTCCGGTTCCCCCGCCGAACTCCCGTCCCGGTTCCCGGTTCCCGGCCGACAACGGTCGTGCCGGGACGCCCGAGGATAGGCTGCCGTCCGGTCGAGTCCACGGGGGAGCCATGCGCCGGTATCGCCAGCACGTACTCGTCTATGTCGTCGTCGTCCTTGCCGTCGTGGCGGCGACACGTTTGTTGAACGCCGGTGGATCCGCCGAACAGACGCCCGTCACCGATCCCGTGACGGGAACCCGCATGGATCCGTCCGACGTGGCCGAGAGGTGCGCCCGATCGAACATGATCTGCACCGCGGTCGCGTCGAAGAAGGCGTCGCACAAGTAGGGATCGGCGGCCGGGGAGGCCGCCACCAGGGAGTCGGTCGGGTCGATCGACGACGTCACGGGCCGGTGCGGGTCACGCTCGTGTCGCGAGGCGTTCGCGCTGGGGGAGCACCGTGTATCGAGGGTCCTCGGCCGAGGCCATTCCCGCGGCGAACACCCCGAAGCGGGTGCATACCGAACCCGCCAGCA
>NZ_WWJX01000169.1 GCF_009865215.1 Streptomyces sp. SID3343
GGTGAGGACGTCGGGGCGTGGCTGGAGCGACAGCGGCGCGGCTGGGCCGACCTGACCGACGCGCAGCGGCAGGCGTTGGCCGGGGTGGGCGTAGAGGCGGCAGCGGTGCCGGAGCAGCGGGCGGCGCCGGTGGACCGGTGGGCGCTCACCCTTGCTGCGGCGGCGGCGTTCCGGGAGCGCGAGGGGCACTTGACGGTGCCGCGCAAGCACGTGGAGCCGGTTGAGGTCGACGGCGCCGGGCACGCGGTGAAGTTGGGGGTGGCGCTGGCCAACGCCCGGCAACGGCAGGCGACATGGCTGGCGGAGCGGATCGAGGCGCTCTCGGCGCTGGGGATGCGGTGGTCGTGACCGGGCCGGGCCGGGGTCGGAGAGGAAGGCAAGAGGGCACGTACGAAACCAGACCGGGGGACGTGAGGGAGGGGAGCAGAGGGGCCGGGCCGCCGAGGGTGGATTGGGGTTACTCACGATGAACCCCTATACAGGCTGCGCACGTTCGAGGGTGCATAAAGGCCGGTGAC
>NZ_WWJX01001627.1 GCF_009865215.1 Streptomyces sp. SID3343
CCGATCACCTGGGCGTGTGCCACGGCGCGGCCGGCGTGTTGGCGGTGGCCGACGCGTTCGCCCGCCACGCGTGGCTGCCCGAGGCCGATGCGCTACGGACTCGGCTGACCGCGTACGTCGGGGCCGGCTTGGCCGGCGTCCCGAATCCGGCGGCGGGTGACGGGACCCTCCTCGGGTTGCTCGGCGCGCCGGTGGTGCTGTCCACCCTGCGAACGGGCGCGCGGGGCTGGTTGGCGTGCCTGGGCCTGCGCTGATCCAGCGGGCTGCCGAGCGATCGGGCACACGTGTTGCCGATCAGGTGGGTCGCCCTGTGCCGTGCGGCGGTTCGGTCCAATAGTCGGCACAGGCCCAGTCCACCGCGAGTTCCGCGGCGTAGTGGGCGCCGGCCTCGTCGGTCAACGGCCAGTGCTCGGGTGAGGCCGCCGGTTCGACGAGTTCGAGCCGGGGCGTACCGGGAGGGAGGCGGTCGAAGAGGCTGCGCACGATCAGTGGACTGTCGGTGCGGATCAACAGTTCCGGGGTGTCGGGTCCGGTACGGACATAGGCCGGATTCGGTACGCCGAGCGCCTCCACGACGCGGCGCCACGCGAGGTAGCGCTCGGCCGGTGACGCCGCCCCGCCGGGGCCGCCGGGATCGATCCGCCAGCGGCGGGGCGCGAGCACGGTGCCGTCGGGGAAGGCCACCCGGGGCAGCACCGTCGCCGTGGTCGCGGCACCGGCGGGCGCGCCGATCGAAACCTTCGCCGGGGTGGGCTCGTACCGCCCCGTCAGGTCCCAGCCGTGGGCGTCCGCGAGGGCCGCGAGCAGCCGGCCGGCGGGATCCGTACGGCCGATCAGTGCGCACGAGCCGTATACCGGGATCGACACCTCCGATCCCCCGGCCCGCCGCAGCCAGGGCCGCAGCTCCGTGTCCACGACCACCGCCAGCCCGTCGAGGCCCTCCGCCGGATCCGCCACATCGGCCGCCAACGGCTCGTGCAGCGCGGCATCCGGGTTGACCGCGTCGCGCCCCACCACCTCGATCACGCCGACCCCGACGGGGGTGGTCCGGCTCAACCACTCGGCGGGGGACGGCAGTTCGGGGGCGCCGCCTTCGGCCAGCAGCTCTCGCTGGTGCCCCGCGAACGGCGCGACGTAGGGGACGCCGGCCCCCAGCCAGATCGCCCCGCTCGCGTCCGGGCGCACCAACACGCTCCCCCACGGCCCCGGCAGGTCACCGGGTGCGAGGCGTTCATCTTCGGCGGGGCGAACTCGGGGACGAGGAGGGGGGAGGGGATGGGGAAGGGGATGCGGGCCGGGTTGGGAATGGGAATGGGAACGAGGGCGAGGACGGGTCACGGCCACGGGCAACGGGTACGGCGGATCGAGCACAGCGTGGGTGAGCCGGGTCCGGCGGCGGCGTTCGGCCTCGCCGTCGTGGGCATGGTGCTCCAGCAACTGCGTCACCGCCCGCCGCGCACTCTCGCGCAGCCCCGCGCCCCACCGCACCCGCCATGGCAACCGCAATGAGAACACCAGCAGTTCGCCGTCGGGTCGGGCGCCGGTGTCGGCCCACTCGCACAGGGCCCGCACCTCCGCCTCGGCCGCCTCGACCATCACCGCCACCTCGACCGGCGTCGCATCCGTGTACCGCTCGCCCAGAACCTCGCACACCGCCCGAAGTCGGCGCAGCCCGGCCGACCAGGTCACCGCGTCCGACGGGGACAGTTGCCCGGTGATTCCGTCCAGTGCCTCCCACGCGCCGGAAGCCCTTGCCGGCAGCCGCAGTTGGGCGTGGCCTCGATAGTCGGGGTGAGCCGCGAGCGCGCGTGCCAACGGCGCCAGCGCCGGCCGGGCCCGCAACAGCGGCTCGGCCGCTTCGAGCGTGGACC
>NZ_WWJX01001628.1 GCF_009865215.1 Streptomyces sp. SID3343
GGTCGAGCAGCGCCGCGGTACAGGTCTCCAGGACGCCGTCCTGCATGATCTTGACGGTGCCGCTGCGGAACCGCCCGCCGCTGCCGGTGCGGCACAGCTCCACCAGGTCGTCGAGCTGCTCGCCGCCACGACGGCGGTCCCACCCGAGCGCGCCCGCCACCCGCGCGGTGAGTTCGCCGCGCTCGGCCAGGGCACGGTAGGCGTCCAGCGAGTCGGGCGCGTTGAGGCCGTTGACGACCATGGCGTCCTGCCAGGCCGTGATGCCGAGCGCGTGCAGGTGGCTCTGCGCCGCCAGCAGCGCCCGCTCGACGTCGTCCTGTGTGGGGCGGGGGACGAGCGCGCCGACGAGCCGCATCGCGCCCTCGTGCAGCGCCCCGGTGGGGACGCCGTCCCGGTCGCGTTCGATCCGGCCGTCGACCGGATCGGGGGTGTGCGCGTCTACCCCGGCCATCTCCAGCGCGACGGAGTTCACCCACGCGCTGTGGCTGTCGCGGTTGGGCAGGTACACCGGGCGGTCGCGCACCACCGTGTCCAGGTCCGCGCGGTGCGGGACTCCGCCGGGGAACGCGTCCATCGACCAGCCGCCGCCGAGAATCCACGGAACCTCGGGGTGCGTCCGCGCATACGCGCCGACCGCGCTCACGTAGTCGCGGCGGCTGTGCAGGTCGCCGAGGTTGCAGCGCATCAGGTGCAGGCCGCCGAGCCCCGGGTGGATGTGGGCGTCCTGGAAACCGGGCAGCAACATGCCGCCGGCGAGATCGACGGTCTCGGTGCGCGGCCCGACCAGCGAACGGACCTCACGCTCCGCGCCGACCGCCGCGATGCGGCCGGCCGCGACGGCCGCCGCCTCGGCGAACGGGCGGCCGGGGTCCAGCGTGCACACCGTGCCGCGGACGAATATGAGGTCGGCGGCAGAACCGGGTCCTGTCAC
>NZ_WWJX01001629.1 GCF_009865215.1 Streptomyces sp. SID3343
TCTGACCTGGTACTTGCATGGCGAGCTGCATGGCAGGGTGCATGGCCGAGTGCATGGCAGGCTGCATGGCCGAGTGCGTCGCGGATTCGGGACAGCGAGCCCACTTCGTCCGGCGCTCGCGACGATGGCAGGGCGACGACCCGACTGCACCCGCGGGTAGGGACGCCGAGCGTGCACGACAGTTCGATCGGCGGCCCGCTGTTGTGGCCGGCCGGCCAACCGTGGCGACATGCGACGCGGTGCACGAGAACTCGCCGCCGGGCAGGAATCCGAGCCGAGTCGCCGACGTACTACCCGTGCGCGATCCCGAGTTCGACCGTGAGGGTGTCGAGCAGCCCGTCGGCGGTGGGCATCGCGCCCATCTCGGCGGCGAGGCGCTCGGCCGCGGCGCGGTGGGACCGGTCGCCGAGTACGGTCTCGACCGCCGTCCGGATACGGGCACCGTCGTCGGGACCGAGCACGCCCATGCCGTCCGCGGGCCCGCCGCTCGGCGCGACGACCAGGCCGGCGCCGGCCTCGGCCACGAGCCGCGCGTTGGTGGGTTGGTCGGCGAAGAACGGGACCACCACCAGCGGTACACCGGCGGCCAGACTGCCGAAGGTCGTCCCCGATCCGCCGTGGCAGACCACGACCGCCGCGTCGGCGAGGACGTCCGCCTGTGGCACCCACTGTTCCACGCGCACGTTCGCCGGGATCGGTCCGAGCGCGGACACGTCGATGGAGCGTCCCACCGTGACCAGGACCCGCGCCGGCAATCCGGCCACCGCGGCCGTCGCCG
>NZ_WWJX01001630.1 GCF_009865215.1 Streptomyces sp. SID3343
CCCGCCGGCGCAGACCGTGCCGGCGACCACGGCGCCGCCGAGCACGACCCCGCCCGACGGTCACGCGCAGGCCGGCGCGCTCGACACCCTGCTCTCGCGCAGCGGATCCTCGCGACAGTCGGTGATCGACGCGGTGAACAACGTCGGCACGTGCTCGTCGCTGTCCGCCTCGCGCACCGCGCTCAGTGACGCCGCGAGCCAACGCGAGAGCCTGGTGACCCAGTTGGACGCGATGCACTTCGACGGTGTGCCCGAACTCCAGGCGGCGGCCCCGACGTTGCGAGTCGCGTGGGACGCGTCGGCGCGGGCCGACCGGGCCTTCGCCGCATGGGCCCAATCGGCCTTGGACTCCGGCTGCCCGGGGACGAAGTCCCTGTACGACAGCGGCGCGACGATCAGCGCCGAGGCTTCCGCAGCGAAGAAGTCCTTCGTCGACACGTGGAACTCGATCGCGGCGCGGTACGGCCTGTCGTCGAGGAGCGAACTTGACCTCTGACCGCCGCGGCCGATCCGACGGATTCGACGCCGAGGACCGATGGACCTCGGACGGCGCGTTCGGCCGTCCGGCCACACCCGACGAGTTGCTCGCCGACGAGCGGCGCGACACCCGACGCCGACGGCGGACCGTGCTGATCGTGTCGGCCCTGGTCCTGGTGGCCGCGGCCGGCGGCGCGGTCGCGGTGGCGTGGCCCGACGACCACAAGGCCGCGTCCGCGAGCGCCGGCCGCGACGCCCCCGCGGTCACCGCGAGCCCGTCGCGGGAG
>NZ_WWJX01001631.1 GCF_009865215.1 Streptomyces sp. SID3343
GGCGCCCCGGTGACCGCCGCCGTCACGCCGCCCACGCCGGCCCGTACCGCGACCCCGCCGAGCGTGGTCTCCAGCGTCGCGGCCCGCGCGGCGCCGCCGACCAGACGATTGGCCAGCCGATGCGCGGGCCCGTCCAGCGCGCCCGAGCGCGGTACGCCCAAGTGCGCGTACCCGGGCCGGCCCAGATCCTGGACCGTGGTCAACGGCCCTGGGCGCACGACCTCGACCAACCGCCCGCTCACCGCGCCGCCTCGTCGACGAATCGCACGGTCGTACCCGGAGCGAACAGCGCGGCCGGTTCGCGGTCCGCGTCCCACAGCACCGCGTCCGTGCTGCCGATCAGTTGCCAACCGCCGGGGGAGGAGCGCGGGTACACGCCGGCGTACTCGCCCGCGAGCGCGAGCGACCCGGCGGGCACCGCGGTACGCGGTGTCGCACGGCGCGGCACGTGGTAGCGCTCGGGCAGCCCGGTCAGGTAGCCGAAACCGGGCGAGAACCCGCAGAACGCGACCCGGAACGACGTCGCCCCGACGATGCCGGCGACCTCACGGGGCGACACACCCCACAGTCCGGCGACCTCCGCCAGGTCGGGCCCGTCGTAGCGCACCACGATCTCGACCGGCGTGCCCGCCTCGTCGGGAATCGGCGGCACGTGCCACCCGACGACGTCGACGGCGAACGCGTCGACGTCGACGTCCCGCAGCCCGTCCAGAAGTACGGTGCGCGCCGCCGGGACGATCTCCACGACCACCGGGAGGCTGCCCGCGTCCCGCCGGCGCAGCAGTTCCGCGTGCAGCGCCTCGGTTTCCTCGGCGGTGTCCACCTCCAGGAGCAGCGCGTGTCGGCCCACCGGCAGCGCCCTCACGCGA
>NZ_WWJX01001632.1 GCF_009865215.1 Streptomyces sp. SID3343
CCAGGTCAAGATCCGCGGCTTCCGGATCGAACCCGGCGAGATCGAAAGCGTCCTCACCGACCATCCCGACGTCGCCCAGGCCGCCGTCGTCGTGCGCGAGGACCAGCCCGGCGACAGCCGCCTCGTCGCCTACGTCGTCGCCGACACCTCGGCGCGAGCGCAGGACGAGGAAGTCGGGCAGGCCCAGCTGAGCGAGTGGCAGGACCTGTACGACTCCGTCTACACCACGGCGCCGGAGACGGCATTCGGTGAGAACTTCGCGAGCTGGAACAGCAGTTACGACGGTGAGCCGATCCCGCCGGCCGAGATGCGCGAGTGGCGCGACACGACCGTCGATCGCATCAGGTCGCTCCACCCCCGCCGGATCCTCGAACTGGGCGTGGGCACCGGCCTGCTCCTCGCCGGGCTGGCGCCCGAGTGCGAGGAGTACTGGGGAACGGACTTCTCGCCCACCGTCATCGAGAACCTTCGGCGCCACGTCGAAGGGGATCCCGTCCTTGCCTCCCGAGTCCACCTGCGGACCCGGCCCGCCCACGACTTCGGCGACCTTCCGGTCGGTCACTTCGACACCATCGTGCTCAACTCGGTCGTCCAGTACTTCCCGAACGCCGGCTATCTGGAGCAGGTCGTCTCCAACGCCATGCGTGCTCTCGCCCCCGGCGGGGCGCTGTTCATCGGCGACGTGCGCAACCCGCGACTGCTCCGCACCTTCGCCGCCGCGGTGCACACCGCCCGCGCCGAGGACCCCACCGACACCGCCGCCATCCGCCGCGCCGTCGAACAAAGCCTGGTCCTGGAGAAGGAACTCCTCGTAGACCCCGAGTACTTCACCGCCCTCGCACACCACATCCCCGACCTCGCCGGCATCGACATCCAACTCAAACGCGGCACCGCACACAACGAACTCACCCGCTACCGCTACGACACCACCCTCTACAAAACCGGCATCACCCCATACCCCCTCACCGACACCCCCACCCGACCCTGGACCCGAGACATCGGCGTTCTGGCCGATCGACTGCGCACCGCCCGGCCCGACCGGTTGCGAGTGACCGGCGTACCCAACGCACGCATCGCAGCCGATCTCGCCGTCCGGCGCGCCCTGGAAACCGGGACGCCGCAAGCCGATCCGGGGACTCCCGGCGTCGATCCGGAAGATCTTCACCGCCTCGGCGAAGAGCACGGCTACCGGACCGCGATCAGCTGGAGCCCGGACGATCCGGCCGCCATCGAGGTCACCTACGTCAAGTGCGGGCTCCTCGGTACGGACGTCGTCGTCGGCGCCTACGCGCCCAAGGACGCCGCCGGTGCCGACCTGCCGCTGTCCTCCTGGACCACGAGCCCGGCCACCGGCCGAGACACCGGCGCCGTGCTCATCGCCCTGCGCGAGCACACTCGCCGGCATCTGCCCGACTACATGCGCCCCGCCGCCATCGTCCCCCTCGAACGGCTCCCCCTCACCGCCAACGGCAAGCTCGACCGCGCCGCTCTGCCCGCGTTCGAGGCGGCGAGCGCCGACATCGGCCGGGCTCCCGCGACGCCGCAGGAGCAGGTGGTGTGCGAGTTGTTCGCGGAGGTACTCGGACGGCCGGTGGTCGGGGTGGACGAGGATTTCTTCGACCTGGGCGGGCACTCGCTGCTGGCCA
>NZ_WWJX01001633.1 GCF_009865215.1 Streptomyces sp. SID3343
GCGGAACAGACCGAACCCGCGCCGCCGCGGCAGCGCGGGTTCGCCCGGCGGCACGACCGGCACCGGGCCTGGGTCCCGGTGGACCCGAACGTGTGATTCCTGAATGGTCATGAACTCCTCGGACCCGTACCGATGGGGCGGTCGCGGGGCCGGCCGGCGGGCCCGGAACAGTCACGTCCCGAACCCACCGGCCGGTTCCCCGCGTCAGGCCGCGACGCGACCGCGACGCCGGACGAGGACGATCGTTGCGCCGCCGAGGGCGAGCAGTGCGGCACCGCCGCCGATCAGCATCGGGGTGTTGCTGCTACCGCCGGTCTCGGCGAGTCGGTCCGCCGGGACGGGGCTGGGCGACGCGGGGTCGCCCGGCTTGACGGTGGGGGGTCGGC
>NZ_WWJX01001634.1 GCF_009865215.1 Streptomyces sp. SID3343
CGCCGCGTGCAAACTGCTGCTGCCCGCCGCCGCCGGCGTCTCGGCCATCGGCGGCGTACTCGCGGCCGATCGAGCGGGCAAGGGCCTGCGTACCGCGCCGCGCGACGCGCTCATCTCGATGGCCGCGACCCCCGAGGGCCAGGGCCGGGCGTTCGGCGTGCACCGGGCGATGGATACCGCGGGCGCGCTGTTCGGCCCGCCCGTCGCGCTCGCCGTGCTGTGGGTCACCGCCGACGCCTACGACGCGGTCTTCGTGGTGAGTTTTTGCCTCGCGGCCTTCGGCGTCCTGATCCTGCTGCTGTTCGTCCGCGATCCCACCGACCCGGGAACCGTCGACTCCCCACGCACCATAAGCGACCCTTTGCCGACCCCGACCCGAACCCCGACCCCGGTCCGCCTCCGCGACGCCACCGCCGTCCTGCGTGTCCCCGGCTTCACCCGTGTGTGCCTCGCGGCGTTCCTCCTCGGCGCCGCCACCATCGGCGACGCGATGCTCTACCTGCTTCTCCAACGGCACACCGACCTGTCCCCGCACCTGTTTCCACTGCTGCCGCTCGGCACCGCCCTGGTGTTCCTCGTCCTCGCGGTGCCCGCCGGCACGTCCGGGGACCGGTGGGGGCGCGGCCGAGTGTTTTTGATCGGGCACGTCGCACTGCTCGGCGCGTACGCGGTCCTGCTCGCCCCGCTGTCCCGCGCGGCGCTGATCACCGCGATCCCGGGCCTGCTCGGCGTGTTCTACGCGTGCACCGACGGCGTGCTGATGGCGCTCGCCGCCCCGGCCGCGCCCAAACGGCTTCGCGGCGGCGCGCTCGCGCTGGTCCAGAC
>NZ_WWJX01001635.1 GCF_009865215.1 Streptomyces sp. SID3343
TGGCCCGGACGCACTCCGCCGGCGCCGTCCGCAGCCCGTCGCGCAGGGCCGGGAACCGCGCGAACAGGTCCGCGAGCATGCCGGGCCGTTGACTGCCCTGGCCGGGGTACAGGAAGCCCACCAGCGGCGGGGTTTCCGCCTCGTCCGACGCGCGGTGGAAGACCTCGCCGTTCGGGTCGACCGCCCCCGCGCGGGCCACGGTCAGCTTGATCCGCAGGTCGGCCCGATCCCGGGCGACGAACGCGATCCACACCGGCGCGTCGGCGTCCGCGCGGTCGGCGTCCGCGTGGGCGG
>NZ_WWJX01001636.1 GCF_009865215.1 Streptomyces sp. SID3343
AGCCACCAACCCGCAGCCCACCCCACCCGCCACGCGCCCGCCTGACCACGCTCAGGGCCTGACCACCCGCACCCCCGGCCGTAAAACCCCAACCGCCCCCGCAAACGGCACGGGTGGTGCGGGTGGGAACCGTCCCCGAACCCAACCAAGACGCAACCGCAGCACTGCACCGAACCCGCCACGCCCACACGCTCCGCGTACTACCTCCCCGACCGTCCGGCACCCGCTCCCGTTCCCGCCCTTGGGCAGAACCGCCAACCGCCAACCGCCAACCGCCACCGCACCACCGCCCAACCGCCAACGCACCAACCGCCAACCGCCACCGCACCACCGCCCAACCGCCAACGCACCAACCGCCAACCGCCAACGCACCAACCGCCAACCCACCAACCGCCAAGCCAACGGCAACACC
>NZ_WWJX01000170.1 GCF_009865215.1 Streptomyces sp. SID3343
CGGGACTCGGTACACGGGACCCGATGCGCGGGACCCGGTACACGGGACTCGGTACACGGGACCCGATGCGCGGGGACCCAAGCTCAGGACTCAACGAGCCGGACTCACCGCGCGAACCCACGGGCACGGGCTTCGAGGGATCGTTCCCTCGGGCCCGTGCCCTTCGTGCCGGCCGGGCTCGGGGAAACGGGTGGATTCACGGTGGAATGGGCGGGCTCCAAAGCCTAGGCGTGGATCGGACAGGCCGGGGTAGAGATGCGGCCACGTTCGATGAGGGAGCCGAAATGTAGGGTCGGTTTCCCCAGGCGCTCCCGCATCGCCTGTGGCCATCGACCGCGTAAACCGCCAGGAGGCGCCGTGTCCGACCCACATGGCCCTGGTCCGGCGTTCCCGGCCGCGATGACCACCGCGGTCGCGATCGGCGCCGTCACCCTGGCCCTGGCCGGCTTGCTGCTCCTCAGCGACGGCGGACCCGCCCGACCGGCGGGCGACCGGTCCGCGCCGAGCAAG
>NZ_WWJX01001637.1 GCF_009865215.1 Streptomyces sp. SID3343
CCCGGCGAGGCCCGCGTAGCCGGGCCAGTCCCACGCGTGCACCGCGTGCACCGGCAGGCCCCAGCGCAGCGCCGCCTCGAAGGCCGCGCGGACGGCCGCCGCATCGTCCTCGCCCTGGACGCCGACCAGGACGTCCTCACCGCTCACACCCGGTTCGCCCGCCGAGGTCGGGACGCCGCCCTCGCCGCGGACCACCAGCAGCGGGCACGTGGACCGGGCCGCGAGGGACCGCGACACCGAGCCG
>NZ_WWJX01001638.1 GCF_009865215.1 Streptomyces sp. SID3343
CGGGCGGAAGGGTTGCGGCCCGGTGGGCAGGACCCCGCCGCGCAACTCATGTGGCAATCGAGGGCGCGCGGCCTGCGCATCGCGTATCTGTACCGCGTCGACCGCGCCCGCACGGTCCGCCCAATGACACCGGGTCGACACCGTGCGCTCGCCGCGGCGATGCGCGCCCGCCGCACCTGCCCCGACTGCCGCATCGACCGCGGCTACGTGATTTCCGTCCGACTCGGCGCCTGCGCGCCGTGCGCCGACGGGTTCGAGTAGAGCGCCACCGCCTGATTCGCGCGGGCACCGGCCACGCCTGGACAGCAAGTCGCCGGTGCCCGCTCTCCCCTTAAGAGGAGAGGTTCAGCATGTCGCACGACACCCTCGACAGTCCCGACTTCGAGTCGGGTCCCTCCGACGAGCAGGACGACGACACCCCGCCCGGCGGGTCGGTCCTTCTTTTCAAGCAGCGTGAGAGCGTCGACCCGGACGCCGAGACCCGCACCGACCCCGACCCGATCGAGAACGACGACGTCGACACCGTCCCGGTGCCGGTCGACCCGCCCGGGCGTGAGCGGCCGACGTGGAACGAGTCGGTGCGCGGCGAGCAGCGCCGTGACGTGCTCCCGTCGTGGCTGCGTTCGCGTGAGGCGTTGCGTGAGCAGGCGCGGTGGGTCTTCGACCACTACCGGCACGTGTTCGCGTTCCACGCCGTCCGCACCCCGGTCTACGCCGGAACCCTTGCCGTGCGTTCCCCGCTCGGCGCGGTGCGCCTGGTGGGCCG
>NZ_WWJX01001639.1 GCF_009865215.1 Streptomyces sp. SID3343
GGTGTCGTGGTCGAGGCGTCGGGGCAGTGATGGGGTCCTGATGTCGGGCCCCTGGTCGCGCGAGCACTCGGTCCGCGGGCGAATGGATACGGGTCGCGTTGGTGCGGGTGGGGCTCAAGGGGTTGATGGGGTGTTCGTTACGGTGGGCGTTCGACTTGGGGTTCGTCGGACGGGTGGACTGTGGACACGGACATGGGACTGCCTGCGGCCGAGGGCGGGCGCCCGGCCGG
>NZ_WWJX01001640.1 GCF_009865215.1 Streptomyces sp. SID3343
CGGTGAGCGGTGAGCGGTGAGCGGTGAGCGGTGGGCGATGCGATCGAGCGGACCCGGGCCTACCTGCGGGCGTACCGCGAGACTCTGCACGTGGCGGTATACGTCGGCGCGACAGCCCGCGAGATCCGGCATCACCCCGACATTCACATCACGTGGCAGAGGATCCGGTTCGGCAGCAT
Organism: Streptomyces sp. SID3343; assembly: GCF_009865215.1. Taxonomy (GTDB): domain Bacteria; phylum Actinomycetota; class Actinomycetes; order Streptomycetales; family Streptomycetaceae; genus Embleya. The sequence continues at coordinate 180 of NZ_WWJX01001640.1, forward strand.
GACGCCCGACGCCCGACGCCCGACGCCCGATGCCCGATGCCCGATGCCCGATGCCCGA
>NZ_WWJX01001641.1 GCF_009865215.1 Streptomyces sp. SID3343
GGCGCCGAGCTCGCCGCGGTCATCGGATACGGCCTCACCGAGGATCGGCACCAACAACCCCACCTGGCCGATCCGCACGGTTTCTCGGTCGCATGGCTGCGGGCACGGACCGGAGAGGGCGTGCTCACCCACCGACACGATCGCACCCAGGTGCTGACCGTGCGCTCGGGCCGCTGGCGGGTCACCGTGGGCACGGGCGTCGGCGCG
>NZ_WWJX01001642.1 GCF_009865215.1 Streptomyces sp. SID3343
CGTCAAGCTCGATGTGGTGACCCTCTTCGACGCGGACGCGGCCGTCGCCGCAGTGTGCGCCGGCACCATCGACGCGACCTTCCGCGCCGTCACCATGCCCGGACGGCGGCTCCCCGACGGCATCGAGGCCGCCCGGGTCTACGACGAGCCCCTCCAACTGTTCACCGGCCCCGCCCACGAGTTCGCCGACGCGAGTGCGGTCGCACTCGGCCGGCTCGCCGGGCATCGGATCTGGATGCCGTCAAACGCTCCCGGTACCGAATGGGCGGCCTACTACGACGAACTCGGCGCCGAGTTCGGCCTCACCATCGACACGATCGGCCCCGACTTCGGCCTTGAGGTCCTCCTCGACACGATCGCCGATTCCTCGACCCTGGCGACCTTCCTCAGCGCCCGAACCCCGCTCGTGTGGCCCGTCGGCCACGACATGCGGCTCATCCCGCTGCGCGACCCCACTCCGGTCTATCCGCATTCGTTGCTGTGGCGCGCCGACAACTCGCACCCGACGCTGGCCGCGCTGCGTGACCATCTCGTCGCCCAGCGCCCCGACCGCCCCGACACCGGGACCTGGACGCCGACCTGGGCCAGGCACTCGAATCCGTCCGGCAAGGCGGGCGGCGCTTCGGTCACGAGGCATGTTCGTCGGCGACGCCGTTCGAACAGCGAGCCGCGGACCGATTGAGGAATGCCCGCAGCCGAACAGCGCGGTCACATCGCCGAGATGACCGGTTGTCCCACCGCCCGTCGGGGCAACTGCCGTCGAGGCAGCCCCTGCCGGGGCAGTGCCCGTCGAGGCAGACACGTGCCGGGTCGCCGAAGGCGTTTCGGCGTCGACACGCTCGACACGAGGGTCGGTGGAGCGGGTTCTCCGCGTACGCAAGCGTTAACCGGACGGCCCCCGAAAAGGTCACGCCCCGCCTGCCGAAACCCCCCGCGCGGAGGCGGGATTCGCGCTCGCGACCCGCCGCCCGAGTGGAACCGGCGTGCGCGGGCGGGTACATCGGAACTCGGCCCGTTCGCCCGCCGGGCCCGGGATCAGGGGGGCGCGGTTGGGTGCTTGCGGGTGAACATCAGCGTGTCGTCCCGGTCCGATTCCCGGGCCATTGCCGCAGGTGGCGGGCGGATTCGGGGGCGTGGAGGGGTACCGGGGGCATTTTGCGCCCGTCCTCGGCACCGATACACAGGGTGGTCTATCGCATACCCGATCGGGGTCGTACGGGGACGCGCCGCCGGCGTTTGCCGGTTGCGGGCCCGCCGGGGTGTGCGCGGTCCGAGCAGGAAGGCATTCCCCGTGTACGCGATGCTGTGTGAGTTGCTGGTCGAGGAGTTCGGTATCGAGGCCGACGAGATCGTTCCCGAAGCCACGTTCGGCGCCCT
>NZ_WWJX01001643.1 GCF_009865215.1 Streptomyces sp. SID3343
CGGACACGCTGCGCGAGGCCGAGGCGGCGGGACACACCACGGCCGCCTTGGCCGCGGCCGGGGCGGTACTGGCCCTGGCACCGCAGCGGCTGGCCGCTCTACAGCGCGAGCAGGTCAGGCTCGCCGACGAACGCGATCGCCTGGACGCGGCGGCACTGGCCCTGGACGACGAACGCGGCGACCTGGACGACCGCGACGCGCACGTCGGCGACCTCCGCGCCGCAGCCAACGCGACCGCGACGCGGTCCGAACGGGCCCGGGCGGCCTCGGACCGACTGC
>NZ_WWJX01000171.1 GCF_009865215.1 Streptomyces sp. SID3343
GGCGGTGCATCGCGCGGATCTGTTCGTCGGATCGCGCGGCGACCTCTTGTGTCATGACGGACTTGACGGTGTGGCCGTCGTCGTTGGTCCATCGGGTGGTAATGCGCGGGCGCCCCGGCGACGGGCGCCCCCGGCCGGGGTTTCCTCGCCGTCGCAGTTTCGTGGCCATGACGGCTCGGGTTGGCCTGGGGCCGCTGCCCACCGCGCGTCACATGGGCCAGCGCTTGGATCGACACCTGGAACGAAAACCCGCGGCCCTTCACCTGGACCGAGACAGCCGACGAGATCCTCAACTCTCTCGCCGACTACCTCACCAAGGTCGGAACTACCGGCCAGAAAACAGAGCAGAACCAACCCTCAGAATTTCTGGCGCATCACACT
>NZ_WWJX01001644.1 GCF_009865215.1 Streptomyces sp. SID3343
CCACCGGCCGGACCCCGCCGCAGGCGACGCGCACTCCGATGCCGCGCCTCGCACCGCGACCGTGTGGTCCGCACTGCGCGCACCGGGACTGGTGTGGACGCAAGCAGGCGACGTCATCGTGGACGCGACCGGCCAGGACGACCTCGTCGTACTGGCCCTGCTCGGTCGGCTCTACCCGGAGAACGTCATTCTGCGCTCCGCCGGCCGTATCACTGCCCGGACAACCACGGACGGCACCGGACCGAGCCGCCTGGTGACCGTCGTCGACCCTGCGCGAACCCACTGAAACCAGTATCGCGAAGTGCAACAGAAAGGTTGGCGAACATGATGTCCGACCACGACGAGATGCCCGTCCGCACGGGCCGAGCCGCCGTCAACGGAACGAGTCTGCACTACCGCACGGCCGGGTCCGGCCCCGCGCTGGTACTCCTGCACGGCGTGCCCAAGACCGGCTACCACTGGCGCCACCTGGTCCCGAAGCTGACGCCCCACTACACCGTCGTCGTACCGGACCTGCGCGGCCTCGGCGACTCCGCCCGCCCCGCGGACGGCTACGACTCCGCGACGATGAGCGACGACATCGCCGAGTTGATGAACCACCTCGGACACGAGACGTACGCCGTGGCGGGCGAGGACTGGGGAGCGGTGATCGGCTACCAACTCGCCGCCCGCCACCGCGACCAGGTCACCGCCCTCGTGTTCGCCGAAGCCCTGTTCCCCGGATTCGGCTTCGAGGACCACACGGCCCTCACTCCGGAGAATGTCGCCGCCGGCATGCACCTGTGGCATCTGGGCTTCTACTTCCAGCCGGACGTACCCGAGATGCTGATCGCCGGACACGAGCGGGAGTTGATCACGTACATGATCAAGTTCGAGCGCAGCCACCCGGACAGCGCCGGCTCCGACGCGGTCGAGGAATACGTGCGCTGCTACTCCATGCCCGGCGGCATTCGCGCGATGCTCTCCATCTACCGCGCGATGCTCGTCGACGCCGAACAGAACCGGCGGGCCGCGCAGAAGAAACTGGACATCCCGATCCTGGCCCTCGGCGGATCCGCGTTCATCGGCGACCGCAACGAGTCCCAGATGCGGCTCATGGCCCACGACGTCACCGGACACGTATTCGACGCCGGCCACGACCTCGCGGAGGAAGTGCCCGACGAGATGGCCGAGGTCGTCCTGCCGTTCCTGGCCGCGCATTCGTAACCGCACCCGGCCACCGAGCTCGCCGAGCTCGCCGAGCTTGACGAGCTTGGCGAGCTCGGCGAGCGGAAGCGGCCTGCACGCCGGGCGTTCGACGGACCGCTCCCGCCTGCGGGTACCGTGCCGGGCACCACCGGGCGGACACGCTGGAACCGGTCGCGATGGTGGCGCGCTGTGATTGTCAGGAGGATTCCCGCGCCGATCTGTTGCGGGTGGCCGATTCCGTCGGCGACCACGGGCACTTCGATGTGGGCGGCTACTTCCGGAACTGGACCGTGGAGGCGGCGCGCGGCGCGATCGCCGCGGACGCGCACATCCCGATCGCGCTCCCGGACGACCCGGACCCCGACATCGGGAGGCGGCCGCGTACGCCCTGGCTGCGGCCTCGGGTCGGGCCGGGGAGATTTCCGCCGCCCTGCACGATCGCTTCCGGATCGAGGACCACGCGCGTGTACGCGCAAGCCTGGTCCTGGCGATTGCGCAGTCGGCCCGAGAACACCGACACGAGGATGCCGCCGCCTTCACCCGCGCCACGTGGTCGGACCCCGCGCGCCCGGCCAAGGTCCAGGTGGGCGCCGCCGTGGGGTGGTTGTGTCTGGTCGAGGATCTTGTGCCGGACGACCTGCGTGCCGTCCTCGACGAGTGCGTCACCCCCGAGCTCGATCGTGTGATGGTCTCGGTGCCCTGGCCGGGCCTGCCCCGGCCGGGCCGGGTCGACCGCGACGGCGCCGGATTGCCCCGCATCCTGCGGCAGTTGCCCGACCCGGCCCCGTTCCGATGCTCGGTGGCCGACGGCGGCCCCTGGGCAGAGGCCGAGGGATGCGCCGACGACCCGCCCTTTTGACGGCTCGGTGGCGGCCGCGACGATCGGGCGCTTCGAGGGCGGTCCGCGTCGGTGTCTCGGCATCATGGGAGGCTGGCAAGGAGCGAAACAGTCCGGGAAGCTCAACCGTCCGGACGGCGTTGGGCGTCGCCCGGACATCCCTCACCACGTTCGGGAAGCCGACCGGCACTTGCGCCGGGCGGGGGAGGATCGGAGTGTGTGACGGCGTCGAGGGTCGAGGCGGCGCCGGGCCCGGGGTTCGGGGGCGGGCGAGGGCGGACGACGGTGTCGACGCGCGGGCGTTGCACGAGACATGGAGGGATCGTTGCGGGAGGCGGGGAGCGGTACGGAGCCATCGCGGGCGGAGCACTGGTCGCAGCGGTGGGAGGGGACCGACCGGGATGTGCGGGTGGTGGTGGCGCGGATGCCGGTCGGGGTGCGGGACGGTTTCGTCTACGACCGGGTGCCGTGGGGCCGGTTCGCCCACGCCTACGGCTCCGGTGGGGACGTCCCTGGCCTCCTGCGGGAGATGCGTTCGGCCGATGTCGTGACGGCGCGGGATGGGCTCGGGTCGTTGGGGAACTCGATCTGCCATCAGGGCACGCGCGGTTCGGTGGCGCCGCTGACGGTGCCGTTCCTGGTGCGGATCGCCGCGGACCCCCGCGCGCACCCCCGCGTGGGCGCGCTTCGGTTGGCGGCGGTCGTGGCGCGTCGCCGGTATTGGGACGACGGGTCCCGTGCGGGTCTGCTGCGAGTCGCCGATCCCGACGACGACTGGCGCTTCGACGTGGGCGGCTACCTTCAGAACTGGACGGTCGAGGCGGCGCGGGGACGTGATCGCCGCAGACGCGCACCTCCCGATCACGCTCTTGGACGACCCGGATCCCGGAATACGGGAGGTTGCCGCGTACGCCCTGGCGGCGGCCTCGTCGCGGGCTGGGGAGATCTCCGCCGCGCTGCACGCCCGGTTTCGGGTCGAGGACCACGCGCGGGTGCGTGCCGGAATGCTCCTGGCGATCGCGCAACTGGCCCGGGAACACCGGCACGAGGACGCCACCGCGTTCACCCGCGCCCTGTGGTCGGACCCCGCCCGCCCCGCCGAGGTCCGCGTGGGTGCCGCGCTGGGGTGGTTGTGCCAGGTCGACGATCCCGTCCCCGACACCCTGCGCACGACGATCGAGGAGAGCGTCACCCCCGAACTGTGCCGGCTGCTGTCCCCGTCACCGTGGATGAGACAGGTCGACGACAGGGGCGCCGAAGGGTTGCCCCACACCCTGTGGCAGATGCTCGACCCCGACACCTGGCCCGGCCCGCCGGAGCCCGTCTTCTGACGTCATCTGCCCGCGCTCGCGGTATCCGAGGCCCGGCGGAGTCGTGCCGCGGTCGCAGCCGCGTACGGCTTCGGTAGACGCGGCGGCTCACGAGCCGCCCCGGTCTCGTTCGGTGAGTGCCGGTGTCCGGTGGCAGGTAGGGGCCTTCGCTCGGTGACATCCGTGGGACGAGGTCGTGACGTCCGAGCAACTCGTGCGCGACAAGGGCTACGACAGCAACCCCAATCGCCAAGCGCCGCGCCGACGCGGGACCCTGCCGGTCGTCTCCACCGGTCCGATGCGAAGTCGTCGGTGGGGTCGTCCCGGTGTCGGGGCCGGGCGCTACGGTGCCCGGTGGTGGACGCCACCGATCTCGACTTCCGGGCCCGGACGCGGTCCGGCTGCATTCCGCCGGAGCTGGTTGCGCGGCCGCTCGAACGAGGCCGTGCCGACGTGGTGAAGTCGCAGGCCGGACACGGGCAGTGGTTCTGCGCGTTGGCGTGGGCACGGTTGCTGGGTGATCGGGGCCGGGAGCCCGATGCGTGGGAGGTGCTCGCTCCGTATGCGGCAACGGGCCGGTGGACGGCCGTTGTTGCCGCAGCCGGGTTGCCGGAGGGCTGGGGCCGCGTCGACGAGGCGATCGACATCGCCCGGATGCGTATGGAGGCCGGGAACCCGATGGCTTTGGACGCCTATACGAGTCTGCTCGCCCGGCACGGCCGCGCCGAGGAGGCGTTCGACCTGCTCGTGCCGTATGTCGACGCCTGGGTGCTCGCCACCGCCCTGGTCAACGTCGCCTGCGTTGCCGCCACCTCCGCGAGCGTCACCCCCAGTTCCATGCGCTCACCGTCTGGCCCGAGCCCGACGGGTTCCTACCCTTCGCCGGCACGATCGACGGCGACAAGATCGGCCGGCTGACCCGGGGCGCGCCCGACACCTGGCCGGTGATCGTGGCATACCGCGCCGCGCCCGAGCCCCGCCCACGCCTGCCACCACCCCACCGCCAACGTCCGCCACCGCGCCGGTCACCGTGTTCCGACTCCTGCCACCCGTGCCGCGCCGGGCCCTATCTCGCCCGCCGCTGCGCCCTTACCCCGTTACGTCGTCGTACCTGCCGTCGGCCGTGACCACCCGCCGGATACCCGGCGCCGTCGAGGCGCAGGTCCGCGCTGTGCCCGGGCGTCGGCTGTATCGAATCCACCCCGTCCAAACACCAAAGGGGTGGTGTTCGGTACATGGGTGGTGTGGAGGAGGACCGGTCGATACTTCGGGTTGGGCCGCTTTGGCGCCGACGTTCACCACGGCGCAGGCGCGTGCGGCGGCGCGGCTTTCGTCCCGTGACCTGGTATCCCTGGTCGAGGTTGGGACGGTCGACGAGTTGCTGCGGCGTGTGTATCGGCGGGCCGACGCGGCGGAGACCGCCCACGCGGACCTGTTGGCGGTGTGCTTGCGGGCCCCTCGGGCGGTGGTGTTGCGGGGAATCGGCCCTCGCCCTGCACGAGTTGATCGACGACATCCCCACCGCGGTCCATATCGCGGTGCCCCGAGGGTCGACCCGGCCGACGATCTCCTACCCGTCGACCGTGGCTGGGCAGTACACCGCCGCGACATTCGACTTGGGCGTGGAGCGCTTCGAGAACTCCTACGCCGCCTGGCGCCGCCGACAAGGACCCGCCTCCGACGCCTGCCCGGAACGCTTCACCGAAGTGGTGAGGCACGTCACCGCGTTCGCGGATCCGCTCTGACCGGCGCCGCCACCTCGAACACGTGGAACGCAGCGACCCGCGCCTGGGGACGAACCCGTCACGGCCCGAGTCTCTCGGGCGCCCACCGGCTCGACGAACGACCAACTCCCCGTCCCACCACCGCATGCCGAGTTCGGTGAGCAGCCGCGCGCGTTCCTCGCTCGACGAATCGTCCCGTGTGCGTTGGCTGTTGACCCACTTTCCCTACCGCATCTCCGACGACTCGCCGCTCTTTTCTGCCCCGGGCCGAGGCGAGTGCTGTCCGATCCCCGAGCGCTCGGCATAGTCTCCGGCGACATGACATCGCCGCCCCTTCCCTCGCCCTCCCCGCCCGCGTGGACGCACTGCGCCTCGGGAGCGACAACCACCAACCCGGTCGGTTGCCGAGGTGTCCGTGTCCCCGGATCCACGGGGTGCCTCGCCCACCTGACACCCACCGACCGCATCTCCCATCTGACGGGCCTGTCCCCGGGCGACGACATCGACTATCGCGGCACCACCTTCACCCATCCGCTGCTGAATGACCTGCTGGCAGCCCTGCACGATCCGGCGACGGGCGGACCTCGGTTCGGAGCCGCTCGATTCGAGCACGCGTCGTTCTCCGACGTCGCCCGCTTCGACGGCGCGTCGTTCGCCGGAGCCGTCCGATTCGATCACGCCTCGTTCTCCCACGCCGTCGGGTTCGAGCAAGCGTCGTTCTCGAGTACCACCGTGTTCGACCACGCGTCCTTCTTCGCCGCCATGTTCGCGGGGGCCTCGTTCTCCGCGGACATCCGCTTCGAGCACGCGTCGTTCTCGCGGATGGCCCACTTCGACGGAGCGTCGTTCGCCGCAGCCGTCCGATTCGACCACGCCTCGTTCTCCGCCGAGGCACAGTTCAACGGGGTGACCTTCTCCGGTGACACCCGCTTCAGCCGTGCGGTCTTCGCCGCACAAGCCGAGTTTTGGGACGCGTCGTTCTCCAACGCCGCCTGGTTCGAGCACACCTCGTTCCGCGGCCCCGTCGGGTTCGAACACGTGTCGTTCTCCAACGCCGCCTGGTTCGGGGGCGCCTCGTTCTCCGACGTCGCCACGTTCTCGCGCGCGTCGTTCGCCCGTTCCGCCCAGTTCGAGGGCGCGTCGTTCGCCGCGGAAGCCCACTTCGAACACGCCACGTTCTCGGACACAGCCTCGTTCAGCCGCACGATATTCACCGGTCAGGCCCGGTTCGACCGAACGACACTGAACGGACCCGCCCTGTTCTTCTACGCGACCTTCCACGACCACGCCTGGTTCGGAGGCGCGACCTTCCACAACGAGGCCTGGTTCGGCGGCGCCGCCTTCACCCGCGACGTGCGCTTGACCAACACGCGCTTCGCCGCCGCAGGGCTGGGGCCCCTGGTCGTCGGAGGACGCCTCGACCTGTCGCGCGCCGTCTTCGAAGTCCCCGTGACCATCGAAGCGGCCGCCCCCGTCGTGCTCTGCCGTCGAACCCGCTGGGACGCCACCGCCACCCTGCGCCTGCGCCACGCGCTCCTCGACCTCACCGACGCCGTGGTGACTCATCCCCTCTCGGTCGCCACCCACCACACCCCTTTCACCACACACAACGGAACACCACTGCCGGAAACCCTCCTGACCACCACCACACCATCGCCGTCCCCAGACGTCCGCGTCGCCTCGCTGCGCGGAGTCGACACCGCACACCTGGTCCTGACCGACACCGACCTCGCCGGCTGCCGGTTCACCGGCGCCGTCCACCTCGACCAAGTCCGCCTCACCGGCCGCACCCGCTTCGCCCCCGCCCCCACCGGCGTCCACTGGCACCACCTCGTCTCCAGGCGATGGACCCGCCGCCGAGTCCTGGCCGAGGAACACCACTGGCGCGCCACGCGCACCCCACCCACCAACCCCACCGCACCCACCGACCGCGAGTGGACCCCGGGACCCCACCACCCCGACCCGGACCAAACCCCCGGACCCGACGACATCGCCCCCGTCTACCGCGACCTGCGCAAAGCCTTCGAGGACAACAAGAACGAACCCGACGCCGCCGACTTCTACTACGGCGAGATGGAGATGCGTCGCAACGACCCCGAACGTCCTTGCGCCGAACGCACACTGGTCACCCTCTACTGGGCCGTGTCCGGCTATGGCCTACGAGCAACCCGGGCGGTGACCTGGCTGGTGCTTACGATGACCGTGACGATCCTGTCGCTGATGTGGTGGGGTCTGCCGACCAACGACACCACACCCCGCACCACCGGAACGCTCCCCATGACCGGACAACCACTCGATCTACACACCGACTCCGTCGACCCCGTCGTGTCGGGACCGATCGCCGACCGCCTCACCGCCAAACGCGCGAGAAAGGCCACCCACGTCGCGGTGAACTCGGTTTTCTTCCGTGCCTCCGGCCAAGACCTCACCCCGACGGGCAGCGAGATCGAGATGGCGTCACGCTTTCTCGAACCAGTCCTGCTGGCCCTCGCCGTCCTCGCGATCCGCAGCCGCGTCAAACGGTAAATGGCATGCGTGACGTCAACGAGCTTGTGGGTGTGGTGTTTTCGGGGTTGTCTGCCTTGGTCGTCGCCTGCTTGACGGGTGAGGGCGAGTTCATCAGGGTGTCGGCGCGGACCCGGGACGATCCGGTGGCATGTCCGAGTGCGGACAACCGACCAGACAGGATCACGGTTTCCACGGGCGAGTGATCGCAGATGTGCCGGTGGACGGGCGGAGGGTCGGGGGGTCGGTGCGGGTGCGGCGCGTGGTCTGCCCGGTTCTGGGCTGCCCGCGGCCGACATTTCGCGAGCGGGTCCCCGGCCTGATCGAACTCCTCGTCGTCCCAGACGTTGCCCTCACCCGATCAGGCCGCCTACGGGTACGGCGCGACGTTCGTGACCTCCTCGACGCCCATGGACCCGGGCGCGTTGGCGTCGTTCGTCGCGCGGGTGGACTTGTACGCGTTCGAGTGTCAGCGCGAGTCCAACGACGGCGGCTTCTCCGACGAGATCTACTGGGCCCTCTCCAGCGCCGGGAGGTTCGGCCGGCAGGAGCGCATCACCCCCCCCACGATCACCAACGTCGACAAGGGGGAGCGGAAGAACTTCGACCGGGACACCGTGCTCCTCCACGGCAACGCCGACACCGCGATCGTGTGCCACATCGCCTGGAGTCGGATGACTCCGATTCCGCGTGGCTGGACGAGTTGCGGAGCAAGCTGAGCTTGTCCTTTATGGTCCGACTTCGAACAACGCCCCGAACGTGATCACCCGTACGAGGATTCCGGGGACGTGAGCACGGCCTTCGCCTGATCCTGTGCTCCGACCAAAGAGACACCCGCCCAGTACGAAGGCCGTGGAAGATTGCGCCCGCTGCATCACGATGCCCAGCGTGAGCCGTTCGCTGTGGCGTCACACTTCCGGGACGACTTCTATGCGTGCCTGTCCGCACACGGTGACGAACTGTTCGAGTCGACCGACGCGCTGCTGTGCGCGGACGGGCCGGTGAGGACGCCGGTGGATCTGACGCTGCCGGCTGAGCACCGCCGTGGGCACGGCGCGTTGTACGGCGCCCTTCACTGCGGGCGGATCGATGCCGGGTGTCTGCGGCGGACGCTGGCCGCGCTGCCCCAGCCCAAGGCCGCCGACGGGCGGCTCGTGCCGGCGGTGGATGTGAGCAACTGGCTGCGGCCGGACGCCGAGTGCAGCCCTGACAGGCTGTTCTGCCACACCTACGGCCGCGGCCGGGACCAGCACCTGATGATCCCCGGCCGGCCGTACTCCTTCGTCGCCGCCCTCGAATCAGGCCGCACCTCCTGGTGCCGGCTGCTGGACGCCGTCCGTCTCGGGCCCGAGAATGATGTTGCCGAGGCCACCGCCGTCCAGGTCCGCCGCGTGGTTCAGGACCTGACCGCTGGCGGTCAGTGGGCCGAGGCCGCGGACCGCTGGACCGCCCATACCCAGCTCCGGCTCGCCCGTCCGCTGGCCGAGGACCTACGCCGCCCCTGGGAGCGACGGGTGGAGCCTGGCCGGCTCGCCCCGGCCCGAGTCCGGCGGGGGTTTCGGAACCTCCGCGTGCACCTGCCATGCCCGGGCCCGTGCACCAAAACCGAACCGGCCCGGCCCCGGCAGGCCCCTCGGCTCGAAGAACAAGCAGCCCGCCACCCGCTATGACGTGGGCAAGACGGTCAAGCGACCCGAGAGGATCGGCGAACAGGACCGAGCCAGACCCTGCCGAGGTGGTCATGGGAGACCCCGAGTCTGTTTCACCCCCCGTGGTCGGTCGCGGTGGGGATGTAGGGCGCTGCCGCGACCTGGGCCATCGTCCGAAGTTTCGTGAAGTAGGAGGCACAGTACTCCTCGTTGATCAGAGGAACGATCTTGTCGAGGTCGGCGATGCGGCCCCAGAGGTAGGCGATGCCACTGTCGTCGAGTCCGCCCTTCAGTTCCGTGTGCACGAGGCCGGCGACGTCGGCGTCTAGGAGAACCAGGTCCACGCCGTCGAAGTCCACGCCGCGGAAGCCGTCGGGGAACAGTGCACGCAGGTGGTCCTCCCACAGCCGGGCGAGTCCCCCTTCGGGCTGTGCTCCGCCCGCGTCGGCGGCTGTCGCCTCTGCCGTGGACAGTGGGCGAAGGAGCAGGGAGACGGCATCGAAGACGGCACGCACCAGTGCGACGGCTCCAAGCGGGCGGACTGCGGCACTTGACTCGGCGCCTTGCGTGAGCTTGTCGCGCAGCAGTCGGGCGCGGTCGAGTTCGGCGGCGAGTCCGGCCGTGATGAGCCCTGCGCCGGCGGCCCGCTGGATGAGGACGTGGAGCGGTCCGTTCGTGGCCAGGCGCTCGGCGAGGACGTGCTCCAGGGCGAACAGGGAATGCGTGACGGCGACGGTGGCGAACTCGTACCGGTAGTAGGAGTGCCGGATGAGCTCGCGGGAGGTTTCCATCGCGCTCATGACGTACATCGACGCGTCGCCGGGCAGAACCAGCTCGGCAACCAGGGCGTGCATGTCCGCATAGTCGAGAACGAGGTCGCGGGCGCGCGGATCCCGTACCGGCAGGAGGAGCGGGTCGGACGGCGGTGACAGGGGATTCACCGGTGCAGTCTTGTCGCCGGAGGCTGTCGGTACCACCGGATTTGCTCGGGGCGGTGGGTACCCCGCTGCCGCATGTCGCCAGTAGCCGACCTTGAAGAACAAGCTGAGCACCTGTGTCCGAACCTCAACCATCGCGAATCGCAGAAGATGCGCACCCGCGATGCTCCGGGTGATCTGCAATCGGTACGTCTCCCCCCTCCTCCGGACTCCGCTTTCGTCCACCCTCCGGTTCCTGCCCCGGCGCCGACTACGAGGTGAGTCGCCAACGACCGGGAACGAGATGCGGGCACCTGTGCCGGAGTCTCGCGGACGTGCTCCGGGTCGAAGTGGAGTTCAAAGGCGGTGGAGCAGTCGCCGATCTCGGTTCCGACGAGTGCGCCGCACCGACAGAGGCGGTTCATTCCTTCCCGGCCATGCCATCCACAGCAGCCGACGCGGACGGACGCGTCGGGGTGGTTGACGAAGGCGGAGCGACTGGGCATCCGGATCGTCATCCCCGAGGAGTTCGCGGCCCTGGTCGCCGACGTCCTCGACGTGACCGTCACCGGGTGCCCCACCGCTGCGGCCGGTGGTGACGCGCTCGGCAGCGGCCCGCTTGCCCCCGTGGATCGCGGTGAGGGCGGCCGAGGCCCGGGGCAGCAGTCGGCGGCGATCAGCATGCCGGTCCTTCGTTCACGAGCGCGTGGCGCCGACGGCTGTATCGTCGGTCCCCGCTCCCGAGTCGTCACGGGCAAGTGGGCGGTGACGTGTGCGGGTTGCGGCGTCCGGAACTGCAGGATCGTGTGCCGAGCCCTTACGAGTAGGTGATCTCGGGGGTGGAGTGGTACAGGATCGAGGTGCCGGCGCTGTTGTACATCTCGAGAACCGCGTATGCCGTCAGCTGTTGGAAGCGAGAGGCGTCGGCGGTCACTTGCTTCGAGGGAGTTTCACCGCAGGGCCTGCGGCTGGTGGATGCCACCGGCCTTGCAGTCGCCCAGTCGTAGAGATGGACACGGTAGCCGGCGCAATTGGAAGGAGGCGCATGGACGGTTGCCTGCCCGGTGAACGTCGAGCTGACCAGGGCCAGGCACAGCCTGATGCCGTAGGCCTCGTAGGTGTCGCATCGCTGCGCGTCGTTTGTCGTCTGTGACAGGGACGAAACCCCCGCAGCCCGAGGGGATGCCGCAGCAACCGGGACCGATCCCGCGCCTGCCGCCAGGATCATGGCGCCCGACAGTGCCGGAAGTAAACGCCGCATGACTCTCCTCCGTGTCCTGAACCACGTTGCCGATGGCTTGTAAGACTTGTCTTTGCCAGTCGTGTCCACAAGGCCGAGATCTGAAAGGCTTCGTCTTGTTTGCGAGCATCTGCCGGACCGAGGGCCTTCGTCAACTCCCGTACGCGTAAGGGGACCCCCGGTATCGGGCGGGACCTTCGTCACACGCTGCGGCAGACCACGATTCGTCCCGGAGCGTCGGGGACTCGCCGTTTCGTCGGTGGCCGGTCGCGATCTCGACGATCCCGAAGCCGAGTTCGACGACCACGACCCGGCCTGGGACACCCGGGATACCCCGTTCCGGCGATGGCTGATCGACGGACTCACCGCCGCGGGCTCCACCCTCCCCGCCGAGGCCGTCTCCCTCTTCGCCCCCGTCAACCGCTACGGCGGCCTGAGCGAGACCAACGCGGACCTGCTCGCGATCCTCACCCACACCACCGTCGACATGGTGCGGGCCGCCCACAAGGCCGACCTCCAGCACTGGGCGCGCGAGCAGGAACTGCGGGACCATCCCGACCTCACCGTCCTCGACGCCGACCCGGACCGCATCCGGGACCACTCCTGACCCGGTCGGACGCGCACGAGGCAAGCTCGCCGAACTCAAGGCCGACCCGGCGCTCGCCCGCATCATCGTCGACTCCCCGGCTTCATGGACACCGACCCCACAGCCGAATTCGCCTCGGACCCCCGGGGCCACGGCGCGGCGCTCCGGATCGCCGACGATGCCGGTCGGCCGTTCGAACGACTCGTCGGGTACGCCTTGGCGGTCGACCCCGGAACCTGATCGTGTCCGTGCCGGCCGCGCTGTGGAGGGCGCATGACGAGGACGGCCGGGTGGGGCCGCGGGATGGCGAAGCCGCCGGCGGCATCCGGTCGGGGGCTTCCACTTCGTGTACCGGCTGTCGCGCCACAAGAAGTGGAGCTCGGTCGGTACAGGGCGAAGACAGGACTGGTTCGGTCGTTCGGTGTGCGATCCGGATGTGAACGAGTACGACCGGAAGCCGAATTCGACAATTGCTTGAATACCATCCGTATTCGGGCTGGTGAAACAAGAACGTGTTGCCGATTATGTGATCGACCGAAGATTTTGCGTGACCGTCTTGGACAGACGGAGCTTTCCGAACGAAGTACCGAGCAAGAGCACTCGCGCCCGGTGGCGTCTCACGGCACGCCGCCGAGTGCCGGGGCCGATCGGACCAAGGGAAGGGAAGTGAGTTGAGCGACATGCTCGGGTCGAGCGTCAAGCAGCAGATGTGGGGGGCCATAGGCCGATGCGTCGCGTTTACCGCGCCGGCGGGGTGTCCGGGTGACGTGACCGGTCGGGGGCGGGTGCGTGATCACCGCGAGGGGAGCGCGTCGTGGGGGACGCCGGGGAGGAACGGCCGCCGATGAACGATCAGCCCGAGCAAGCCGTCGAGATCGACCTGACCAATCGCTTTCCTCCGGACTTCGTCTCGTTCTGCCGCACCATCGAACCTCTACTGGCGCGCTACGCCATGGAGTACGGCGAAACCACCGAGGCGGCCGGCGACGTGGTCACCGTCGTCCTGGCGGCTCTGTTCCACGACTGGCCGTTGATCGCGCCCAACGCTCGTTTCGAGCGCGCGTTCCGCACGCTGTGCGCGAGCCTGACGGAGCGTCGGTCCCGCCGACGGGCGACGAGCCTGACACGATCCGCCCGCTCCCGAGCGGACGAGACCTTCGTCGAGGCCCCCGAGGAATTCGTGGTGTTCTGGGGCGCGAACAAACGGGACCTGACGCGATACGCCCGCAAAATCCTGCGCTCCGACCGCGACGCCGAGGAAGTGGCGTCGGACGCGCTGTTCGAGCTCTACCGCTGCTGGGACGCCCGCGGCCGACAGACCCCGCACGCGGTCGTCTACCAATTCGTCAAGAGCCGCGCGGTCGATCGACTGCGACGCCGGCAACGCACGATCGAGAAGATCCCCACGGACTTCGCCGCCCCCGACACGAAGGAGGTCGTCTCCACCACACCCACCCTCGACGACCCGGGCGACACCGTCCCCGACTACGAGATCTTTCTCCGGACCGTCGAGGGCATGCCCGAAAGAAGAGCCGCCTGCGTCCGGCTGCATCTGCAGATGAGGTTGCCCCTCCAAGACGTCTCCGTCCTCTTGGGAGTGAGCATGTCCACCGTCCGCACCCACATCCAACTCGCGCGCCAGGAACTCCGCCGTGTCCTGCACCCCCGGACGCCGGATCCGACCCCGGTCACACGGGTTCCCGCCGGGAAAGGGAACGCATGAGCCGCCAGGGTCCCCTCGAGCGGGTGCTGCGGCAGCACCGACGCGTCATGGACCACGCCTTCGCACGCCACGACTCCGACGCGGCCATGCGACGACTCACCTCACGCATCGTCCAGGAGGAACTCCTGGCCGACCTCACCACGCCCGGCCGTGAACAGCCCTCGCGGATGAGTGCCTTCGCCGACGCCCACGCCGCCCGGCTGTGTGCCGCGACGCTGCTCGAACACGTCTGCCGCGGTGTCGTCTCCGGGCCCAACACCCGCGGGATCCTCGAGGACTTCGTGAAACTCCCCATGCCCGCGGGTGCCTTCGTGTTCGCCTGTCTGCTGTACCTGGCGGGCCGCCCCGACGGCGCCGTGTTCTGGTGGCGCTACGCGGCCGGAGCGGGGGAGCCAGGGGCGGTGCGCTGCCTGGTCCTGTTCAACCGAGTCGAGGACGAACCCGACATCGCCGCCCACTGGCATTGCTTCCTCGACAGCCCGGCCCTGCCCGCCACCCCCGCGACGATCGAGGACGAGGACGCGACCTCGGCGGCCCGGGCCGAAGTCGACATCGAGATCGTCGAGCACCCGGAGTTCGGGGAGATCTGTATCCCCAACATGGCCCGCGCCGAATCCGGGATCGAAGTCGTGGAACATCCGGAACTGGGCGAGATCTGCGTCCCCAAGGTCCGACTCCCGCGACTGCTGTGTCCGACCACATGAGCGGCACGTGCGGCGAACGCCGTCGCCGGCTCCACCGCGTCCGGCCCACGTCCACCCCGACCGGTGCGGGAGGTAGGCGACGGCGCGGGCCACAGGAGGCGCGCGAAGCCGCAGGCGAACAGTGTCCGGCTTCGACGAGAACCCTCGACGGACGGGTCGTGGTCACCCTGCACGGGGAGATCGACATCGCCAAACTCCCACCTGTGGAACGCGAACTCGCCCGTCTGGAGCACGTTCACGCCGGCGACGTGTACGTCGACCTGAGGGCCGTCACTTTCCTCGACGTCCGCGTCGTCGGCGTACTCGTACGTGCCCGAGTCCACGCCGACCGCCGCGATACTCACATGCGCTTGGTGTGCCTGCGCCCGTTCACGCTGCGACTGCTCGAGATGGTCGGCGGATTCGCCGTCGTCGACGACCTACCCGGACCCACCGATTGACCGGCACCCCGAGCTACGACGGGAGCAAGACGGCTCCATCGAAGTCCTGTACGTCACGTGGGACGAGCAACAGACGATCGACCCCGTGAAGTGGCGTCCGAAGAAACGCGCGACCGATCACAAGTCCTCTCGACGCGTTTCGCACGACGCCGCACCCTTGCGGGCCTCCACAGCTGTGGGGCCCGCAACCCGACGGGCCTCCCCACCAAGGAGGATCGATGGACCAGGAAAGTGATGACTTGCCGGAGTCGCCACGTCGACGGACGACGAGGCGCCTGGCCGACCGCGTGCGCGAATGGATCCCGCTGGTGACCACTGTCGTCATGACGGGCGTCGCCGTCTACGGAGCCGTGGCCGGCCATGGACCCAGCCAATAGCGACCCGTCTCGTCCGAGCGACATGATTCAAAGGCCCCACTCGGTACTTCGATCGGCGAGACGATCCGAGTGGGGCCTCTTCTCCCACGACGTGGCTGCTCCGACCCGGCCCTCGTGCGCAGCCCCGTCCTCCCGCGACCACGCCCTCGATCTCGACCTCGACGTCCTCGCGACGTCGATGAACACGACCTCGTCGTCGGTCCGTGCGGGCCGGAACACGCCGCCCGCGACGATTTCCTCCAAGCAGAGATCGCCCCGATACCGCCCGAACCAGCCCACCGCATTCCCTCTCCCCGACCCCGCCCGCTACGGCGCCGCCGGACCCGACAACGACCCCCGACAACTCGGCGGCGACCTGGTCGAAAACATGGTCTACGCACGCGGCTGGACCGCACCGACAGCCGCCGGCTCCCTCGCCGACCACTGGCCGCGGAAGGCCCCCGAGTACGCCGACAACGTCACCGTCGCCGGCTACGACACGCAGTTCGTCCCGCCACAGCCCTTGATCGTCGACCGTTGACACCTGCCCATGAGAGCCTCCTCGGTGTGGTGGCGCGCGGGCATCCGACTTCGGCCCCGGACGGCGTGGACCACTTCTACCGGGACATGCTCGACTTCCCGGGGCAAGCCGTCGTGATCGAAAACGACGACCCACCCGATGACGTGATCGCGAGGACGCGCGTCTATCGGTTCTCCGGGGGAGGAGCGGGCGGCCCGGTTTCTTCCCGAAACCCACTGCCGGAGACTGACACAGGCGCTCTCGCCCAGGCTCGCCAGCCGCGCACGATCCGGACGGGCCGGTGGCCGCTCCTTCCTCGTCGTCGTGGCGGCGGCGGCCACGGAGCGGCCGACGACCCGGTTGAGGCCATCGCAACGCACGGCACCGGCCGACCTGTTCGAAGCCCGGGCGCGGGACATGACGGTGGCCGTGCCGACGTCGGCGGGCAAGGTTTGCCTGTGCTCGGGTTGTCCGCGCCGTGCGGCAGCATGACGCGTGGATGCCCGGATCGAGGACGCGGGGGCCGGCGAGGATTCGGGGGAGCGTTCATGCGGACGGTGGTCGAGGGTCGGCGCCGTGGCGTGCAGCCGGATGAACGTCGACAGCCACGCGGACTGGGCGTCGGTCGAGGACCGTCAGCTCCTCCCGTCCCCACGCCCGACCCGATGGCCACCGAGCCGGTCGCCACGGCGGCCGCGCCTTGGACAACTCCCGTTCCGGTGCCGTGCTTTCAAGAGCGGGCCCGAGCCCCCCGGCGGGAAACGCGCTCGGCGTGAGGTGGCGTCAGGTGAAGGCGTCGAGATACACGGGGCAATCTCCGGTAGCCGGTGTTTGCACCGTGATCACCGTGTTCCGCGTGCGGGGTTCC
>NZ_WWJX01001645.1 GCF_009865215.1 Streptomyces sp. SID3343
GCCTCCCACCACGCCTTCACCGTCGTCACCGACGTCCCGGTCTACTTCTGCGACCCCGCCAGCCCATGGCAACGCGGCTCCAACGAAAACACGAACGGCCTGATCCGGCAGTACTTCCCCAAAGGCACAGACCTGTCCGTCCATACCCGCGAACGCCTGGACGCCGTCGCCGCCGAACTCAACGGCCGCCCACGCAAAACGCTCGACTGGGAAACCCCAGCCGAGCGCCTGCATAAACTGCTCGCCACGACACATCAGTGATCATGTGTTGCGACGACCCCTGGAATCCGCCCATCCGGGGCCTTCGCAGTTCTTGATGCGGCCGCGGTCGGGGCCTCCGAGGACGTGGATGGCATCTGTGGCCAGGACCCCGAGGGCGTCACCCACGGGCGTCGTCTCGGTCAGGTGCCATCCTGCGAGATCGTGTGCGAGCGCGGCCGTCGCGTGCCCGGCGGCCGCGACCGTGTTGAGGGTGCGAACATCCTGCGAATCGGGCCGCTCACCTGCGGCGATCGCCGACCCGATGCGGTAGATCACCTCGCGCAGCTCCACGGCAGCCTGCAGATCGACCGGCGACACGTCCGCGGCGCCAAGCCCTGTGGCCCGCAGCCACATCCTCAGCCGGCCAGGGTCGGTCAGCCGCTCGCTCGGCGCCACGCCGGCTCGATCGCCGGCGGTGGCAGTGAATCGGAAAGCCAGGACCTCGTTGTCCATTCGGAACACACGACGCACGTCCTCGGTCATTCCCACCTCCACGGTAAGCGGCAGCACCCGTTGCGAGCCGTCTCAGCCGGTTCGACACGATGTTAACCCCCATGGCATCGTGGAACCGTCTCAGACGGTTCTCAGAGAGGGTTCTCCCCATGAGCAACATCGCGGTTATCGGTCTGGGGGCGATGGGGCGGCCCATCGCCCGCAACCTCCTGAGGGCCGGGTACGACGTCGTGGTGTGGAACCGCTCCGACATGCCTGCGGACGAGCTGGTCGCGGCGGGTGCCCGTCGAGCCGCTTCGGTCTCGGAGGCAATGCGCTCGCCGGTGGTCTTCTCGGTCCTGGCCGACGACCGGGCCGTCGCCGCGACGTTCGTCGACTCCGGTGTTCTCGCTCAGGCCGAGGGCGGGACCGTTCACGTCAACCTCGCCACGGTGAGCGCCGACCTGGCTCGCCGAGCCGGCGCAGCGCATGCCGAGCATGGTGTCGGGTACGTGGCGGCACCCGTCTTCGGCCGAGCCCCGGTCGCCGAAGCCGGAGCGCTCAACATCCTTGCGGCGGGTGATCCGGGGCTGATCGACCGCGTGCAGCCGCTTTTCGACGTGATCGGCTCGCGGACCTGGCGACTGGGCGATCGTCCGGAGCAGGCCAACATCGTGAAGATCCTCGGGAACTACCTGATCGCCTGCGCGATCCAGTCGCTGGGCGAGGCTGTCAGCCTCGCGGAAGGCGCCGGTGTCGACTCGGGGCAGTTCGTCGAACTGCTGACCTCGACACTCTTTCCGGGAGCCGTCTATACCGGCTACGGGTCGATGATCGCCGAACGGCGCTACCAGCCGGCCGGATTCACCACGGCCCTGGGCCGCAAGGACCTCCACCTCGCGCTCGATGCAGCGAACGACCACGACATTCCGCTCCCGATCGGTGAACTGCTGCGGGCTGTCTTCGATCAGGCCATCGCCGACGGTTGCGGGACGGACGACTGGGCGGCCATCGCAGAACAGCAACCGCGGTGACCGCCCAGCCGCCCAGCCGCCCAGCCGACCAGTCGCTCAGTCGCTCAGTCGACCGCTGACCGCGAACGCGCCACGAGGCAGCGCTTCTTCACGTTCCTCCGGTGCCGCTGTCCTGTCGCATTGAGCTCGTCTGTGAATCTTGTGCTGAGCTGCGGGGCTGCCAGGTGAAGTGAGAACGCTCGGCGCGGGATTCTCGGTGCACCTGGCTTCTGCGAAATCCGGGGGCGCGTCGATGCCGGAGAAGATCGGACGTGGAAGTGTCGTGACGTCGAGTGGCCAGTCGCGGAACAGGTCGGTCGAGACCGCCCAGAGGCGCTCGGCGACAGCGGGATCGAGTGCCCATTCCTCGACACCGTGCGGATGCTGCGCAAGGTCGGCGTCGTTCGGCACGGTGTAAGCCTCTTGCGAGTCATCGAGGTAGTGGCCTCCGGAGTGGGCGAACTGCGGGGCGACGGCCGCGACCATGGTGGTAGCGGCTCCCTGCTGGACCGTTTTGTACCTGAAGACTCCGGCGGCCCCGGCCGCATCGAGCGACTGCCTCTGCTGCGCGGTGAAGTTCCGTTGCAAACCCGTCGCGACACCGCCGGGGTCCACTGCATTGGCGACGATGCCGTCGGACGCCCACAGGCGGGTCGCCACAGTGAACAGGGAGTTCGCCGTCTTCGACTGGGCGTAGGCAATCTACGGATCGTAGCTGCTCGTCGAAGCCTTCGACCGGTGGGCGGGCCGCTACGTCGGCCCACGGACGCGCGATGTCGCGGTGGTCGTCGAGGACAACCACAACCTCCTCGGAGAGATCGCGGAGAGTACTCCCCGACGTTTCGAGGAACTGATCACAGACGCGATCGCCGTCGAGTCAGGACAAGAGACGGCCACCCCCCTCGCACAGACGATGATCAGCACATCGATCGGCCTCAAGCACCAGGCCACATCGCAGGAGTTCTACCGCGAACGCCTGAAGGTCGCCATCGAACTCCTGGTGCGCTGAAGACACGCGTCAAAAGCCGCGCGGGAATCCGGCCGCCTCGTAGCCGTGGCCCCGGATCGGCACAGGTGTCGCCACCCTCGCCGCAGTGACGGTCTCGAACGCCGCGGCGCGCTGCGTATGCCGGTCGTCGGCCCGGCACGATTCGCCCCCGGACCGGACCACGCGGCAGGAAGGTGCCGGGGAGCGCGTCCCCCGACCATCACAGTCCGGTGAGACCGGGCACAGCCGGTCCTTCCGGCGCTGAGCCCGGTTGAGAACCCGACAACTCGGATGAGAAGAGCGAGACTTCGGCCAACTACAGGGAGACGGGACACCGCTGACGGCCCTGCTCTCCCGAAGGAACGACGAAGCGACAGGTAGCCGTCTGTAGCGGGTTCAGTGCTTGATCGTCTGCCCCTTCGGGGTTCTCGTCAGGCGTGGTGGTGATCCTGCGTCACCTCCGTCGTGTAGCGACGACGGAGGGGGCCGCCGGTGCCGCAGAGCCGGGAACCCAAGGACCTGATCGAGGTCCGGACGTTGCTGGAAGAGGACCGGAGGCGGCTTCGAAACAAGCCGGGAACGCCTCCGAAACCCCGGACCCGGTGGTGCCGTACGTCGCGCAGCAGGTGCGCGTGCCGGACGAGGAGTGGGCCGGAGGGACGATGGCGCGGCACGGGCGGGACGGTTCTCGTGGGAAAGCCGAGGTGTTTCACAGGTGTCCGCTCAATGCCGCGAAGTCAGGGATCGCCCGGCCCTGCGGTTGTCAAACAAGGGGCTATCTGAACTCCGGGCTCCGAGCTCCGAGCTCATAGGAATACGCGCGCCACCTTCAGCCACTTCTGCGCGTCCTCGCCGGTCGCCGTCATGTCCGTCTCGGGCCAGGGGCGACGCCGGGTGAGACACAGGCAGAAGTCCCGAGCGCTGCCCTGGACCCGTTGCGTGGCAGCCTCGGGGCCCCACACCCAGGTCTGTCCGTCGGGCGCGGCCAGTTCGATACGGAAGGGGCCCGCCGGCTCAGGCAGTCCGAGGGCGGCGAAGGACAGCCCCCGTCCCAACACCCCCAGCGAAGCAACGTGTTGCAGTCGACCCGTCGGGCGGCGCGCCGCGCCCACAGCATCGAAGACGTCCTGCCCGTGTGCCCAGGTTTCCATCAGACGAAGGGGCACCATCAGAGCCGGGGTCACCTTCGACATGTACCAGGGGAATGCGTGATCCCACGGCGTGTCGCGCAGCACCGCCGCCAGTTCTGCTCGACCGGCCCGCCATTCGTCCAGGAGTACCGACCGCGGTTTGGCCGCTCCCGCGGTGGCGGCCTTGTCGGCGTACCCGCTGCCTTCGGCTTCGGCCCGCGCGAGCTCGGCATCGAACGCGTCCGGTGTGCGCATGGCGCTGAGTGCGTTCGAGTCCGCCCACGCGAGATGGGCTATCTGGTGGGCGACCGTCCAGCCCGGTGCCGGTGTCGGCCCGGACCAGTCGTCCACTGCCGTGACCAGGACGTCGAGATCATCGCCCTCGGCCACCAGCGCGGACAGGACACCGGCGTCATCCACCCTGGGGACGGCGAGGTTGTAGTTCAACACGTCTGCCATGATGCGCCCTTCCCTGAGCCGAGACGTGGGTTCGGGTTTGCCGGGGTAGGCCCGGGTGGTCCGTCCGGATCGAGAAGTCGAGCTCTCGTCGCGGGAGTTGTCCGCCGACCTCTGTCCTCCTGCTCCCCACCCGTCGTGGCTGACATCTTTGCCTCGGGGCATCCGAGTGAGTCGACCCAGGTCGTTCCATTCGAACTCGTGGACGCCGTCCTCGACGAAACCGGCCGGACCGAGTGTCGCCTGCGGATACCGCCGTCGCGAATGGGGGTGGTGTAGGCATGTCGGCGCCGGTGCCGGCCCGGCCCAGCCCGGCAGAAGCCGACCTGCGGCCTGAACGGGCCGATGGTCCAGGCCCCGTCGGAGAAGGCACTGCGTGACCTGCGTCGGCGAATCGGCGTCGCTCCATCGAATGCGCTGTTCGAGACGCCGGTGGTTTCGACGGCCCTGCCGTCCAGGCCCGGTACCCGCCACCGTCGACGGCGGACCGCGGCCTTCGACGGATGCGGCTCGTCGAAGGTCCCCGACCACGGACGCAACCACACCCGGGCTCGGCCAACTCAAGTCCCGCCCGGACCCGGCGGGTTACCCCACGACGATGCCGACGGCACTCGCGGAGGCCGGCCCGCGCGGCATGCCGGGGGCGGTCTTCGGCCCGGCAAAGACCAGCGAAAGCGCCTACGCCGCACGGCCGATACACCCGCCCGATCGCGACCCGCCGCCACCGGCGGACCGCCGCTTCGACAGCAACCACTTCCTCGGCCTGAAGTTCCCGTCCGGGGAACTCCAGGGCTCCCATGACCCGTCCGGTGTCGTGTTCACCGTGTCGGCGGCCCCGTCCGGCATGGAACGCGAGTACATCCGCGACCGCACACTCGAAGGCCAAGGATCCACCCGCTAGCGAGGCAAGACCATCGGCGGGCCGGCGTCGCCGACGACCACATGATCTCCATGGCCCTGCACCTGCGCGAACAGGACATGAGCCTGCGCGACATCGCCGCCCGGCTCGTCATCACAACCGGCAGGAAGAAAGGCTGCCACCCGTCCCGGCGACCGTCATGCGCATGCTCCGCGAACATGACCAAAAGACCGACGCGGCCCCGTGATCGACCCGACCTTAGTTACACAGCGTTACTTGTCGCTTGGTCATTCCTTCGGGAGAGCAGGGCCCTGACGCTGCTCGCGGGTCGGCCCGTCGCCACCCCTGACAGCCGACGAGGCGACATGCGCACCGCTGGAGTGGGGGTCAGCCCCGAAGGACTTTTCGGCTCGACCACTCAGTTGGGCCCAGAGGCCGGTCAGGCGGACTGCGGCGATACCGACCGCCCCCGGAACGACGCCGGAGGCAAGAAACGCCGCTATGCCGGTGCCCCACCACACGATCTCGAACAGGATGCGCGGGGTTCCGGTCAGCGCATCGGTGTTGTTGTGCGCCGCGAAACGCCCCCACAGAAGCATCATCAAGGCCGGCCCCATGAGCCCGACGGAAATCCGCACGGGCCAAGCGGCGGCGAGTGTGAAGCCCCAGAAGCCGGTGGCCCCGATAGCGGCCAACTCGCCAAGAAAAAGTGCGGTCATGGCGATCCAGTAGAGAACGATCATCGCGGCCTCCCCCGTAGTTCCCGAGAGCATCGCTCTCATCTCGGAGCATCATTGTGCTTCCACTGCTCCGAGTCAAGAGCACTGCTCTCGTTTGTGAGCACTGCTCGTGATTCGGGGCGCCGCTCTCCTTCGAAGGCAGGCTTTCCTCTGCGACGGCCGTCGACTTCGCGAGCGCCGCTCTCCTTCGCGCGGACCGCTCGTCTTTGCGAGCACTGCTCTCCTTCACGAGGCCTGCTCGTCTCTGCGAGCACTGCTCTCGTTTCCGAGCATCAGTCTTATTTGCGAGCGGTGCTCTCATACGTGAGCGATGTTCTCATTCGAGATCATCGATCTTTATCGAGAGCGCTGCTCTTGTTCAGTCGGTTCAGGCGTGACGGGTGAGCGCGCGATGAGAGTGGAGGCGGGTATGTCCAGAATCGGACCGATCCGTGCGAGGCCGAGCTTTCGCCCGCGCCGCAGCGTGCGGACGTGCAGGCCTGTTCCTCGACGTCTGAGAAAGTGTTGGGCAACCGGAAGCTACTGGCCTTTGGTGTCCTCGGCGAGGCGTCGTGCGGCTTCGGTCTCGATGGGGCCCTGGGGTGTGACCTCCTCTCCGGCGCGGCATCATCCGCCACGCGCACCCCGACACCAGGACGTACAGGATGCTGTCGACGATCAACCGTCGCGGGAACTTCAGCGGCCGACCACCACGCGTCGGGTCGCGAACCGGCAACAGCCGTTCGATCAGAGCCCATTGACGATCCGTCAACGACGAGTCGTACGCCGGTTTGCAGACACACACGCACATACTCGAGATCGTGAACCGCCATCGGCAACCCGCACCGATGATCTACACAACAGACCGAAAACGATCAGTTGCCCAACACTTTCTGAGGCAGCGCGGTGCGAGTTCGCCCGGGGCCGACTCGTGCGGTCGAACAGGCCGACGTCGCCCTCGGTGTGCCGGCGGTGTACCCACTTGTAGGCCGTGACGCGGGAGGTGCCCATTTCGTCGGCCGCGGGCGCGACGGGGCGACCGGCTCGGATCCGCTCGATCAGCAGACGCCTGCCGTGAACGGTCAGCCGGCATCGGGGTGTGGGCACGGGGATCTCGGTCATGGTGTGGAGGCTGGAACGCTCGACGGTGCGAGGAGCGTGGGGACGTCAGGTGGCCCCCCTGGGCATCCGTGAGACGGCGAATTGGTGGCTCAGCCGCCGTGACGGACGGCACCGGGACCGGCCTTCCGCCTCCCCTCCGGCCCGGAAGCGTTCGTTGGACGCGGCTGGTTCACGACAGGCGTACTGCGCGCAGGATGGTGTCGTGGGTGTGGTGTGTGCCGGCTGGGGGCGGGGTGGTGCGAGGGCGGGTGGCGGCGACCGTCACGTTCCAGGTGGGGCCGAGAAGTGGGGCGATGTCGTCGGGCTGGTAGTAGTCGGCGGGATCGAGGTCCTCGGTCCGGGTGAGATCGGCGCGGGCGTGGGTGGTGAAGAGGAGCGTGCCGCCGGGGGCGACCGCATCCAGCAGGCGGTGGAGCGTTGTGTGGCCGGGCCGGCGGCGCAGGGGGAAGTAGTGGATGGACACCAGGTCGAAGGCGCCCGGTGGAGGCGGCGTGGTGCTCAGGTCGGCCCGTGCCCAGGTGACCCGGCCTTGCATGTCGGTGGCCGCGGCGGCGGCGCGTTGCAGGGCGGTGGCGGAGATGTCGACTGCGGTGACCTGCCAGCCTCGTCGGGCCAGCCAGAGGGCATCGGCTCCTTCGCCGCAACCGACGTCGAGTGCGTGGCCTGGCGGCAGGTCGGTGATCTCGGTGACGAGGACGGGGTTGGGGTTGCCGCTGAAGACCTGTTCGCGGTTGCGGTACATCTCGTCCCAGTGCTGGGCGTCCATGGTGAGCGGTCCTTTCGTCGGGTTCGGTCGTGGTCGGCGTGCGGTGGAGGCTCAGGTCGCCGGCGGCGCGGTGGCGTCGGCTTCGTGCGGTCCGGTCCGTCGTGCGGGCCCGACGAGGAGGCCGCAGGTGAGAGCGCCGCGCCGAGAAACGAAGACCGCCACGGTCGTCCGGAAGGCGACGGTGTTGCCGTGCGCGGATGCCTGTGATTCGCCGGAGGGCAGGCGGACCCCGCTCAGCCGGTCGGCAGTGATCTCGGCACCGGTTACCTCGCCGCCGACCACCGTGATGCGACGGGCGGCGGGCGGCGGGCAGCGGGCTGCTCGTCCTCTTCGGCTGTGGGGGCGGGGGCGGTGTGCAGCAGCAGGGTCAGCCGCGCGGTCCACTGCCGAGACAGCAGAGGTTGCCGCACCGCGAGTGGACCGGTGGCCAGGACCCCGATCGGCTGGTCGCGGATCTTCCATCCGTGGCAGTACGGGCAGTACGGGCAGTACCGGCAGTACCGGCAGTACGGGCAGTGCATCCCGTCGTGCCCCCACCGCGAGGCGGGACCCGGCACGTCGGGCAACTCGTCGACGACTCCCGCAGTGGCCGGCAGCCGCCGAGTTTGCGCCGTCCCGCCTTCCGCAGGTCACCGGGCGCCATGCCGTCGCGGGACAAGAGGCCATACATGTGTGCCGCGGGCGCGTTGCGGGGCCGGCCTTCGTCGATCACCAGCACCGACCTGCGGGCGCGCCCGAGCATGAGACCTGCGCTCAAGCCGGCCGGGCCTGCGCCGACCACCACGACGTCGTACCGGCTCTCGCTGTCGACCTGGGTGTGTCGGGTCATCGTGACCACCTCCGATCGTCACGGTGCACCCGCTTCGACGATCGGGCAAAGCTCTTTGCGGAAAGTGAAAAGCGCAGGCAGGGTGGATGCATGAGCGACGACTTCGAGGCGGTGTTGGCCGCCGTCGGCCCCCGGCTGCGCGAGCTGCGCCGCCGCCGCGGCGCCACCCTGACCGCCCTGTCGGAGACCACCGGCATCGCGATCAGCATCCTGTCCCGGCTCGAATCCGGGCGGCGCAAACCGGGCCTGGAACTCTTGCTGCCGCTCGCCCGGGCCTACCAGATGCCGGTCGAGGAGCTGATCGGAGCGCCCACCGATCTGGATCCCCGGGTGTATCCACAGCCCTTCACTCGGAACGGTATGACCGTCGTCCCGCTCTCCCGTACCCCCGGCGGGCTGCAGGCGTTCAAGCACATCCTGCCCGCCGGCCTGACCGACGGCCGCGAACCCGACCCTCGCTCACACGAGGGCTACCACTGGCTGTATGTCCTGCGGGGACGCCTACGCGTCGTTCTCGGCGACAACGACTTCGTCCTGGCCGTGGGCGAGGTCGCCGAATTCGACACCCATCTCCCGCACTGGTTCGGCAACGCCGACGAACGTCCCGTGGAGTTCCTCAGCATCCTCGGCCCGCAAGGCGAACGCGTCCACATCAAAGCCAGGTACCGCCCCGACGAAACCCGTCCAAGCTGAACGGCCCACCGACACGAACCAAGGGGCGTGGGACGTCACGTACTCCGACATCTTGCTCGCCCGGGTCAACAACGCTCGTGGCCGATACATCCGGACAGCCGCAGCCGATCGAAGTTCTCGTCCGAGAGAAATGCGAGCAGTGCTCCCCATCGAGAGCACCGCCCGCGGTCGGGATAGTCGGCTCGGGAGCGGTCTTGGGCCCGAGTTGGGGCGCACACACCCACGACCGTCCCGGCGTCGGCGTCGGGATGGTCAAGGGTGTCGGTGTTGGCTGGGGGCTGAGGGTTAAGAATTGAGGGCTGAGGGCTGAGGGCTGAGGGCTGACGGCTGACGGACGAGGGCGGGCCCAGGCCCCGACGTCGGCGTAGCGGCCGGCTCCGGGTCGGCCGGGATCGGGGCGGGCGGAATTCCAACCCGGGCTCATGCGGACACCGTTCCGGATTCAGAGCACTGCTCTCGTTTCGGATCGCCGCTCGCCGCTCGCCGTTCGCCGTTCGCCGTTCGCCGTTCGCCGCTCGCCGCGGGCGGCGGGCGGCGGGCAGAGTCTGCTTGGTGCGCGTGGTCACCTGTTCATCTCGCTCTGAATCGAGAGCACTGCTCTCGTTGGCGTGCACTGCTCGCTTTCGGGTGCGTGAGGAGGAGCGGTGGCGGTGCGGTGTTTGCCCGGCTCGTTTCGCCCGGTCACTGTGCCAGCGCGATGACCAGCCACAGGAAGGCCACGCCCGCCACCGTGCACAGCAGGGTGGACCGTGACGGGTGGGGACTGTGAGCCTCCGGCAGGATGTCCGCCGTGGCGAGGTAGAGCAGGAAGCCCGAGAAGAAGCCCAGATACAGGCCGAGAGCGTGGCCCGGGATGGTGAACGCGAGGGTGATCGTCGCGCCCGCCACGGGTGCGATCGCGTCCGCGCCGAGCAGGGTCAGGGCGCGGCGGCGGTCGTTGCCGTACAGCCGGGTGACCGTGTACGTGTTGAAGCCGTCCGCGAAGTCGTGGGCCACGACCGCGATGGCCACCGTCGCGCCCACGGTCGTGCCCGCCTGGAAGGCCGCGCCGATCGCGAAGCCGTCCATCACGCTGTGGCCCACCAGCGCCGCCGCCGCCGTCAGGCCGATGCCCTTGGCCGGCCCGTCGTCGACCGCGGTGGGGCCGTGGTGATGGGAGTGCGGCGCGTACTCGCCCTCGTGGCCCCGGTGGATGGCGACCGAGCGTTCGACGATATGCAGGACCAGGAAGCCGAGTACGAACATCAGCAGCGCCTGCGGAACGCCCCACAATCTGCCGCCCGCCTCGTCGAGTGCCTCCGGCAGCAGGTCGAACGCGACCACCCCCAGCATCAGGCCGGCGGCCAGGCCCAGGACGAGGTGGCGCCGATCGCCGACGTGCTGCGCGACCCATCCGCCCAGCAGCGTCATCAGGAACGCGCCCGCCGCGACCAGTACGGCCGTCACGTTCGCCTCGCCGGTCCGCTCGCCCGTGAGCACGTCATCGAATCATCGTCGCCGAGTCCGGCGGCCGGCGCGCCCGTTGCTGCGCCGTACGGGTGGTCGCGAGCAGGCCCTCGGGCCCGGCCCTCCGGGTGGCCTGGGGTAATCGACGGCCACACGTCGGAACGGGCCTGCCGCGGTTCCCGAAGTCGGTTAACATCGGCGCGAGTTGACCGCTGTTCGGGTCGGCTCCGCGGGTTTTCGAGTGATCTGATTCGGTCGAGGACCCGGTGGACGGTGGACCGCGAGGCGCTCCTCTCGCGGTCCACCGCCGAGCCGGCGGCATCCGGAACAGCCCACCCGCACGCTTGTGTACAGCCCGTCCGCCCCTTCTCCACGGCGCGTGACAAGCGGGACGAGCGCGATGAAATAGAGGGGCAAAGCCGGCGTTCGCCGCCGTATTCTGGTCTCGGCCGCCATCACGACCCCGCCCGGCGTACCCGCCGAGGGCCCGGTCACGGGCGTGTCGAACTCCGTGCAACCCCGCCGCCGTGCGACTTCGGCGACTCCGTGAGCCGCGCGGCGCGTGGGCATCCCATGCCATGTACGCAACGGGGGAGAGGCACAACGATGAGTATGAATGTAGGCGACAAGGTCAAAGCGAAGACCTCGATCGACGGCTTCACCAAGCAGGCGGTGCCGGCCGGATCGCCGGGCGTGGTCGTACGCGCCGGCATGGGCCGCGTGGACGTGTGTTTCACGCTGCCCGGACTTGCCGGCGGCCGGCGCACCGTCGAGGTCTCCGTCGTGCCGAGTGCTGTCGTCAAGGTCTGAACTGCCATGAATCACCCGCGTTCCCCGACGTAGCGCGTTCCCCGACGCAGCCCCCCTGCGCCGGGGAACGCGCCTGTCGTCCGGCGCCGCGCCCGCAACAGCCGACCGGCTCGACCTACCGGCCCTGAACTCCTACCGGCCCTGAAGTCGGCCGGGTCGGCCCTGAACTCGGCCGGGTCGGTTCAGCAGCCGGTCGGGTCGGTTCGGGAGCCGGCCGGGTCGGTTCAGGAAGCCGGCCGGGTGACCGAGTCAGGCCCGTCGGGGTGCCGACGTTCTTCGGGCCGACAAGTCCCCGCCTCCGGCGCCTCGTTCGCTCGTTCCGCTGTTCCGCCTGTGGCCCCGGGCCTGCAAGATATGCGTGGACGTTCCTGCGCATCCCTCGTTGTAGGAGCTGGAGGAATCGTGAGCCGATCCGTGCACCCGGCCCGACGCCGATTGCCTGCGGTGGTCGTGGCGGTGACCGCCCTGCTGATGCTCTTCCTCGTTCCACCCGGCGTCGCCGAGGCCCGCCCGAACCTCCCTCCCGGCGAGCCCGGTTGCGATCCGATCGACGCGGCGGCGTGCCTCCTGCCGTTTCCCAACGACTGGTTCACCAAGGCCGATCGGCGCACCGACACCGGCCGCCGGGTCGCCTTCACGTCCGCGATGCTGCCGCACGGCGCCGCGCCGGAGTCGTGGAACCGCAACGACGGTTTCTCGCCCGGATCGATGGTGATCACGCGTGTCCCCGGCCTCGACCTCGCCGCTTCCGGGGCCGCCCCGGTCACCGACATCGGTCGATCCCTCTCGCGGTCCGCGCCCATCGTCGTCCTCGACGCCGAGACCGGCGAACGCGTGCCCTACTGGGCCGAACTCGACGCCAACGCCACCGATCCGGCCCGTCGGGCGCTGCTCGTCCACCCCGCGCGGAGCCTGGTGCCGGGCCACCGCTACCTCGTCGGACTGCGCAACCTGCGCGGCGCCGACCACCGCGTGCTCGCCGCACCGGAGGCGTTCGCCAAGATCGCCGGCCGCCGACTGTCGCGTCACGACCCGCTCGCGGCGCGGCAAACGCAACTGCGTCCCGTACTCGACCGGCTCGACCGGGCCGGCGTCGATCGCCGCGACCTGTACCTCGCGTGGGACTTCACCGTCGCGAGCGAACGGAACCTCACCGGCGGCATGTTGCGCATGCGCGACGAAGCGTTCGGACAACTCGGCGATGCAGCACCGCGATTCACCGTCACCGGCGTCAAGAACACCACGCCGGCGCAGGATCCGCGGATCGCGCGCGAGGTCACCGGCACCGTCACCGTGCCCAGCTACCTCGACCAACCGGGCGGCCCCACCGGCTCCACGCTCAATCTCGGGCGTGACGGTCTGCCGCGCCAACTGCCCGGCAACACCCAAACCGCACAGTTCCGCTGCGAGATTCCGCACGCCGCGTTCGAAAAGCCCTCCCAGGCAAGCCTGTACGGGCACGGCCTGCTCGGCAGCAACAACGAGGTCGGCAGCGGCAACGTCAAGGCGATGGCCAACGAGCACGACCTCACGTTCTGCGCGACCAAGTGGATCGGCATGGCGGACGAGGATCTGCCCACGGTGGCCCGCGCGCTCGCGGACATCGGTACGTTCGGCGCGGTACCCGACCGAACCCAACAGGGCTTCCTGAACGCGCTGTTCCTGGGCCGGGACATGATCCACGCGCGAGGCTTCAGCGCCGACCCGGCGTTTCGTACCGACTCCGGCCGGCCGTTGATCGATATCGCCAAGGGCTTGGTCTACGACGGCAACAGCCAGGGCGGCATCCTCGGCGGATCGCTGCTCGCGGTGTCGCAGGACGCCGAACGCGGCGTGCTCGGGGTGACCGGGATGAACTACAGCCTGTTGCTCAACCGCAGTTCGGACTTCGGTCCCTACGGGCAGATCCTCGACGCCGCGCATCCCGACAAGCTCGATCAGCAGGTCGTGCTGTCGCTGTTCCAGATGCTGCGGGACCGGGGCGAGACCAACGGCTATGCGAGCGGCCTCGACCGCACGCCGCTCCCGCGTACACCGCGCCACCGGGTACTCATGCAGGTCGCGTTCGGTGATCACCAAGTGACCAACCTCGCGGCCGAGATCGAGGCCCGTACGATCGGCGCGCGCGTCCACGAACCCGCGATCGCCGCGGGACGCAACCCTGACCGCGACCCGTACTGGGGGATCGGGGCGCTCCCGCGCGGACCGTACCGAGGCTCGGCGCTCGTGGTCTGGGACAGCGGTACGCCCGCGCCGCCGCTGACCAATACGCCGCCGATCGGGCCCGAGTACGGCCGTGACCCGCACTCGGATCCGCGCAATTCACCCGTGGCCCGGCTACAGAAGGCCGAGTTCCTGGCCACCGGCCGGGTAATCGACGTATGCGGCGGCGCGCCGTGCACGGCGCCGGCGGGGTAGCACGTGTGAGAGTGGGAGTGCCGGTCTCGATACCGCCGGCACCCGCGCACCCGTGCCCGCAATTGCCTCTGCTCGACTCGAGGAGCCGTATGCCCGTCGAACATCCGCCCGCCCACTCGGACCGCGACGACGGCGAGGAACGGCAGGACCGCCCGGGACACCCGAGCCACCCCGACCCGCCGCATCTCGCACGCGTCATGGGTCTGCAATCTCATCCCGAAGGTGGGTGGTATCGCGAGGTCTGGCGCAGCGACGTGCTCGTGACCCCGCCCGGCTATCCCGGTCCGCGCGAGACCGCGAGCTGCATCTACTTCCTGCTGTGCCCGGGCGAGGAATCCGCGTGGCACGTCGTCCGCTCGGCCGAGCTGTGGTTCTGGCACCGCGGAGGTCCGCTCGAACTCCGGCTCGGCGGCAGCGGTACGGCGCCTCAGGACGAGCCGCAGCGGATCGTGCTCGGGCCCGACATCGAGGCGGGGGAGCAGCCGCAGGTACTGATTCCGCCCGGCGTGTGGCAGGCCGCGCGACCGGTGGACGGCCACGACGAGGGTGTGTTGGTGTCGTGCGTGGTCTCGCCGGGGTTCTCGTTCGAGGACTTTCGGATGGCCTGACTCCCGGATGGCCTGACTGCCGGGCCGCGTGACTCTCGGACGGCCTGACTTCCGGGCGGCTTGACGACGATTCGTCGCCGGCCGACAGTACGGTGGCGTCCGGGAACATGCGGTCGGGGCCGGTCAGGGAGTACGACGTGAGCAAGGCGCGGCACACACAGGACATTCGGGATGCGCGCGACGCGCCCGCCGATTACGCCGATTCCGTGGTGGCGGCGTGGTCCGCCGTGCTGCCCGACGTGCAGGCGTCGTCGGTCGGGTTCGTGGTCCGGCTGCATCAGGCGATGATCGCGATGGAGGAGTTCGACCGGCGCAGCATCGGCACGCTCGACCTCACCGCGCCGGAGTACATGGTTCTCGTCGTGCTGGCGACCCGGCCGGACACTCCCGGTCTGACGCTGCGTGAACTGCAGCCGCTCGTCATGTACTCGTCAGGAGGCATGACGCACTGCGTGGACCGCTTGGCGCGCAAGAGCCTGATCGAGCGCCGGCCCAACCCACAGGACCGGCGCTCGGTTCTGGTGTGCCTGACCGAACTCGGGCGCGAGCGCGCGCAGGCCGCGATGCGCGCGCGGATCGACGCGCTGGACAGCCTCCTGGAACCGATCACGGGCCCGGACCGGGACGCCGTCGACCATGCACTGCGCATTCTCGCGTCGACGTTGGGCCGGGGCGCGGTGGCCGCCGGCACGCTCTGACGAACCGGAAGGGGCGGATGCAGCGGGCGGGTCCGACCTACCGACCCGATCGGGCGGACCCGAGGCAGCGGCATCGGCACCCGAGGCAGCGGCATCGGCGCGACCGGCCGCCACCGGGCGCGACCGGTACCCAGGCATGATCGACCACCGGGCGTGGACGGCAACTTGTGTGCTGTACAGGGGAGTTCCGGCACTGCTCGGGTCGTGTCACCGCCGACCGCCGACCGCCGACCGCCGACCGCCGACCGCGGGCCGCGCGCACAGCCGGTGCCAACGCACTAGTCGTGCCGTCGGGCCCGGAATGCCGCGGCCTTTGCCCGGTTGCCACACCCGCGCATGTCGCACCAGCGACGCCCGCCGCGACGTGACGCGTCCAGGTAGAGGCGGGTACACGGCTGCGCCTCGCACTCGCGGATCCGCTCTGCGTCCACGCCACCGAGCAGCGCGACGCCCGAACGCGCCACCGTGGCCAGGACCGCGTCGATGTCGCCGACCCGGCGCACGTCGCCGTCGGCGGACAGCGTCACGTTCACCGGTGACCCCGCTGCGAAGCGGTTGAGCGTCGCGCGATCACGCGCGTCCAGGGCCGGCCGGGTCACGGCGAGCCGGTACAGCGCTTCGCGCAGGTCGAGGGCCGACGCGAGCGCGGCGCCGTCGACCTCGGGGGGTGCGTCCACGAGGCCGGCGGCCACTGCCCACGCGGCGAGCGCGGTGGGCCGGTCGAGGAGATCGCGGGGCTCGGTGCGGCGCTGTTGCAGCGTGCCGGCGAGGTCGAGCGTGACGTCGCCGCCGATGAAAGTGAAGTCCACTCCTCGATCATAACCGGATTGACAGGTTATCCAGCCGCACGGCAGGGTGCAGAGTGAGTAACCGGATTGGACAGTTACTCGGCGAGCGGATTCGAGCAGATTCGAGCGGAGCGCACTCTCGTGGCGATTCACCTGGCAAAGCCCCTGGCGGCGTCCACACCCACGCCGACACCCGGGGGAACGACTCCTGCGGGAACGTCTCCGGCAGGAACGTCTCCGGCAGGAACGACTCGGGTGGGAACGACGACCCCGGGACCGACGACCCCGGGACCGGCGACCCCGGGACCGGCGTCCACGGGACCGGCGTCCACGGCATCCGGGCCAACGAGGAGAAGCCCCGGCAACCACCTCGCCGCCAAAGCCGTCCCGCCCGTTTTCATCCTGCTCTGGAGCAGCGCCTTCATCGTCGGGGCCATCGGTGTGGACGCCGCGCCGCCGCTCCTGTTGACGTTCTTTCGGTTCGCGTTCGCGGGGCTGCTCCTGGGTGGTTTCGCGCTGATCGTTCGCGCGCCGTGGCCGCGGGGTCGACAACTCGGCCATGTCGTGGTGGCCGGCCTGTTGTTCCAGGCCGTGCAGTTCGGCGCGCTGTACACCGCGCTCTCGATGGGGCTGCCCGCCGCCGTGGTCGCCCTCGTGCAAGGGCTCAACCCGGTCCTGATCGCGCTGCTCGCGGGGCGATTCCTGGGCGAACGGGTCAGCGCCCGGCAGTGGTTCGGCTTCGGCCTCGGTACCCTCGGCGTCGTGCTCGCGGTCGCCGATCCCGGCCGACTCTCGGTGCCCGCGCTGGTGCTTTCCGTGGTCGGCCTGCTCGCACTGAGCCTGGGTACGGTCTACCAGAAGCGCTACGTGCAGAACGTGGACCTGCGCACCGGTACGGCCGTGCAATTCCTGGTCAGCGCGCCGTTCCTCGGACTCGGCTCGCTGCTCTTCGAGACACCGCACATCCACGCGTGGGGCCCGTTCGTCGGGACTCTCGCCTGGATGGTGATCGTCAACTCCATCGGCGTGTTCACCATGCTCAACCTGATGCTGCGCAGGACCTCCGCGAGCAGGGTCGGCACGCTGTTCTTCCTCACCCCCGCCGCGACCGCCGTGCTCGCGTGGATCCTGCTCGACCAGTCGCTGCGTCCGGCCGCGCTCGCCGGTATCGCGATCGGCGGCGTCGGGGTCCTGCTCGCCAACCGCGGTTGAGGCCCGCGGCCGCCCGATGGCAGCGTTGTACCGATGGCGGCGGTCACTTCGACGGCCCGGTCATCCCGACGGTGATGTCCACCCCGAGCCGCCCCGAGCGCGGCGCCACCGCGCCACCCCGACGGCAGGCGTCACCGCGACGGCGCGGCCGTTTCGGCCACCGCGCGCAGCACCTGCGGCCAGATCGTCGACAGCGGGTCGATCAGTTCGTAGTGGCCGACCCCCGGCAACTCGCGCAGCCGGGCCGCCGAAGTCTTCGCGTACACCCGGCTCTGCGCGATCGGCACGGTGGTGTCGGCGTCTCCGTGCAGCAGGATCGTGGGTACGCCCGGCCCGGCCAGTCGCATCGGATCCGTCAGCGCGAGTACGGCCTCGGTCGTGTCGCCGAGCAGTGCGACCGCGGCGCCGTCGTCCAGGTTCAGCGCGATGGCGGCGTCCAGGTCGCAGACGCCCGCGAGCGACACCACGCCGGCCAAGGCCTCCGGCGATCCGGCCGAGTACCACGGGCTGTCCGCCGGCTGCCGGTGGCGCAGGCTCGCCCACACCGCGAGGTGCCCACCCGCCGAGTGGCCGACCAACACGATCGGCGCGTCGGTTCGGGCCCCGCCGGCGACGAGCAGGTCCAGCGCCGCCGCGACGTCGTCGAACGTCCCCGGACGGCCGCCGCCGACCTGTCCCGTACGTCGATACTCGACGGCGGCTACCGCGTAGCCCTCGGCCGCCAAGGCGACGCACATCGGATACGTGTGTCGGCGGTCGTACTCGGCCCGCCAAAACCCGCCGTGTACCACCACCACGAGCGCGGTCGGGTCGTCGGCCGGTTGCCACACGTCGATCACGTGGTCGGCCGACGGGCCGTACGTCAGGGTGCGATCCGGCCCCGGGGCCGGACGGTCCAGGACATCGCGCGAGTCGCTCATCCCGGCATTGTGCCAAGCCGGTTGGCGCCGGATGCGAACCGGTCGACCCGGCCGCGCGGCCCGCCGCCCGAACCGATCCGCCGGTACGAGCGCGCTCAACCCGCGAAACGGTCCGTGGCCTCGATCAGGTGGTGCAGGATGCCCGGTTCGAAGAACGCGTGCCCCGCGTCGTCGACGATATTGAACTCGGCTTCGGGCCAGGCGCGGTGCAGGTCGTACGCGGTCACCGGCGGCGTGCACATGTCGTAGCGTCCCTGCACGATCACGCCGGGGATGTCGCGCAACAGGCCCGCGTCGCGGATCAGTTGGCCTTCCTCCAGGAAGCCGGCGTTGATCATGTAGTGGTTCTCGATCCGGGAGAACGCCAACGCGAACTCCGGTTCACGGTGCATCGCGAGCAGTTCCGGTTGCGGCAGCAGCGAGATCAGCGAGCCCTCCCAACCGCTCCACGCGAGCGCGGCCTCCTCGCGTACCTTCGGGTCGGCGTCGTTGAGGCGACGTTCGAACGCGCCGATGAGGTCGCCTCGTTCGGCCTCCGGAATCGGTGCGAGGTACTCCTGCCACGCCTCGGGGAACAGATACGAGGCCCCGTTCTGGTAGAACCACGCCAACTCCGCGCGCCGTAGCGTGAAGATCCCGCGCAGCACCAGTTCGGTGACCCGCTGCGGATGCGTCTGCGCGTACGCCAGCGCGAGCGTACTGCCCCACGAGCCGCCGAACACCAACCAGCGTTCGATACCGAGGAGTTCGCGCAGTCGCTCGATGTCCGCGACCAGATGCCACGTGGTGTTCGCGGTCAGGTCGGAGTCGTGTCGGCTCACGTGCGGCGTGCTCAGTCCGCAGCCGCGCTGATCGAAGAGCAGCACGTCGTACTTCGCGGGGTCGAACGCGCGCGCATGATCGGGCAGACACCCGCCGCCGGGGCCGCCGTGCAGGAAGACGGCCGGTTTGCCCTCCGGATTCCCGTGCCGGCGCCACGAGACGAACTGGCCGTCGCCGACGTCGAGCATGCCCTGGTCGTAGGGCTCGGTCGCGGGGTACAGGGTGCGCATGGGGTCTCCCGAGGGTCGGCGCTCGTGCGGTCGGTGATGCCTCCCGCACGGACGGGCTGACGGACGCCAGGAATCAAGGAGACCACGGCGTGGACCTTCACCGCCGGCAGCGGACACGGGACCGGCGTCGGAACCGGCCCCGGTACGGCGTCGGAACCGGCGCCAAAAACCTGACGAATCGTCATAAGCCTTGTGTGGCACGTGAAGCATGGGTGAGCGCCAACCCGACGGACGGTAGAGTCCCCCCGGCACATACCGAGGGGGGAACTCGCAGATGCGCACCATGGATACCCGCATGTCCGAAACCGGTTCGAATTCCGGAACGACGAGCGGTACAAACGGCAAGCCGGCCGGCAACCCGAACGGCAAGCCCACCGGCGGAAAGCACGCCGGGGCGGGCAGCGCCACCCACACACGGGCGACCGATGGTCCGCGCACCCGGACGACAGGCCTTCGCCGCACCGGGTCGATGCTGGTACCGGCGGCCATCGCGCTGGCCCTGCTGCTGACCGGATGCGACGACGACAAGTCGGACGACAAGCCGAAGCAGCCCGCGACCCAATCCGCGACCACGGCCCCGCCGACGACACCTCCGCCCACGACGGCCGCGCCCACTACCGCGCCGCCCACTACCGCGCCGCCGACCACGGCGCCGGC
>NZ_WWJX01001646.1 GCF_009865215.1 Streptomyces sp. SID3343
GTGGTCTGTAGCTGTACGCGGGAATCACGCGTCGCACTCGTCGCATGCCCGGCCAGGCAACTCAGGCCCACGGTGCGGCCGTCGGCGAGTATCACTTTCGGCATGTTCGACGGGGTGACCGAACCCTCCGCGGCTCCGGTGTTGATGTCGACGATGTCGTCCCACCGGATGGTCCGACGCGAGACCACCCCGCGATGCACCAGTCCTTTGGGCAGGATCCGGACTCCGCAGAGGAGACCCTGCACGACCCCGACGGCGCCTGTCGCGAAGTAAATCGCACCTGTGAGGGTGTGCGCGGAAGCGGTCGCGAGTCCGATCAGACACATCAGCAGGCCGAGTCCGACGACAGCGAACCGCCAAGGACTCCGCAACGTCTCTGGATGGCCCATGCCACTTTCCTCTCCGTCGCGATCGCGATCACGATCACGACCATCGAAGCCTCACGGACGAACGGCCCGCGGCGCGCGGAGAACGCGCGCCGCGGGCCCGCACAGCACCGCTACTCGTTCATTTTCCGAACGGCGTTGATTATCGTCGGTACGCTCCCGGCGAGCATGTAGCCGGGGTGGAACGGCATCGCTCCCTGGAAGACCGAGAATCTACTCATCGGCAACCCGGCCATGGTCGTCGGAGTCCGCTTGACCAGATCCAGCAAACCCGGGTTGCCGGTGGCGCCTTGCAGGAATGGCGCGGCCTTGGGAATCGCGGCGAATCGCAATGCGACGGCCGTGCCACCACTCATTCCGGTCACCACGCCGTCGAAGGCGATCATCCGCCAGTTCTTCTTGAAGCCGCCCTCGTCATGGATCGTCTGCTCGGTTCGCACGCCGTAGGCGGCTGCCTGCAGGCCCGCACAGGCGGCCCAGCCCACGGCCGGAACGAAGCAGCCGGCGGTGGCGCCGACTGTGGCGAGTAGTCCTCGATGGTCGGAGATCCATGCACGGGTGGGAGCGAAGGCCGAGTCGAGGCACCTTGCCATGGCGTCCGCCGAGAGGCAGCCGTCGACTTTGTCGTACGCCCAGTTC
Organism: Streptomyces sp. SID3343; assembly: GCF_009865215.1. Lineage (GTDB taxonomy): Bacteria > Actinomycetota > Actinomycetes > Streptomycetales > Streptomycetaceae > Embleya. The sequence continues at coordinate 1,026 of NZ_WWJX01001646.1, forward strand.
ACTCCGCTGGACACTTTGTCCCCGACCCAGTCCGCGCCTGCGGAAACCTTGTCGGTGAATCCCTTCTCCAGTTGACTCGCCTTGCGTTCCAGCCAGCTCTTCTTCTTGCTCGGCTGGTCGCTCTTGGGCTTGTCCCGCTTGGGCGGAGGCAGGCCCGCATCGGCTCGGGTCGACTTGCCTACCGGCAGGCCCAGGGCACGCCGCTGGGACTTGAGGCTTTCGACGTCTCGAACCGCTTCCTCGTGTGATTCGCCGCGAATGGTCTCGACGGTTCCGGGGTCGTAGTGGTTGCACTCGGTACTGGGGCAGTAGTCCAGGCCGCTGGGGTCGCTGTAGGTCATCGGGTTGTTGGCCGCGTACGTGTACCCGTGCATCTGTGCGGGACGCGTTTGGTCGAGGACGGGGTCGACCGAGACGAACCGGCCGATGCCCGGGTCGTATTCGCGGGCGCCGATGTGGGTGAGCCCGGTGACATCCTTGGGCTTGCCCAGGAATCCCTTGTCGTCCGGCCACTGGCCGGGAGCCGTGCCTTGCTGGGGTTGGTTGCCCCGGGGCGCGCCGAACGGGGTGAGCTTGCGGCGACTGACCTGCTGAGTGGCTCCATCGATCACGGTGTCGGCGCTGCCGTGCGGATCGGCCGCCACGAACGTGATCGTCGTGCCGCCGGTGGGCTTGGCGACCCGTTGGGCCACCATCTGGTCGGCATGGCTGTAATAGCGTGTCCCCGACACCTTGTCGTCGGACTTGGTCCAGGTCAGCTCGGTCTCACCGAGATAGAGCGTGGTCTTGTCGGTGTCCCGACGTAGCAGCCTGGTGCCGTCCGCGTCGTAGGTGTACGTGGATTCCCGCGCGCCTTCGACGGCCTTGGCCAGGTGTCCTTCCTGGTCCCAGGTGAGCGTCTGGTCGCTGCCTGCGAGCCCACGTGTGCTCGTGTTGCCGGCAGCGTCGTAGCCGTACGAGTTCGTGGTCGTGCCGCCCGGACCCGTCGTGTCCACCGAGCTGACCTTGTGTCCGACGTTGGTGTAGCTGTCGAGCGTGTCGGCGGTGCCCGCCAGGCCGTGCCGGGTCTCGGTGTTGCGGTTGCCGACCACGTCGAACGTGTAGGAGGTCCAGTAGGGGTCCGGCCCTCCGACATTGCCGTTCTGGCCGGTTCGGGGTGCCCGGTTGCACTGGTCGGTCGCGGTCCACGCGTCGGTCATCCGGCGCAGCGCGTCGTAGCCGAAGCACTGGGTGTCGGTGTGGACCGCTCCCGCGCCTGCGCCCTGGACCTCGGACGAGCGAGTCAGGTTACCGGCCGCGTCGTAGGCGTATGCCGTGTCGGTGACCTCGACGGGCAGGGTGTCGCGCGTCACCTTGCTGCTGACGATTCTGCGGGTGTGCGGGTCGTATCCGTAGGACTTGTAGACCCGCTTGCCGGAGATGCTCATGTCGACGCGCACGGCCGAACCGTAGTTGTCGTAGAGGGTGTTCTGTACATACGAGATCAAGCCCGAGGTACTGACGGGCAGTTCGGTCGTGTTGTCGAACGTGGAGCGGATCGTCTCGGCGGGCAGACCGCCCACGGCCGGCAGGTCCACCATCTCTTGAGCGCCGGTGCGATCGTTGTAGTAGTACTTCGAGGTGTAGCTACCCGCGAGTTTGCCCTCGCTCGGCGGGATGGTGAGGGTGGTCTCGGTCGGTTGATAGCGGTCCGTGTAACCGGTCACGGTGGCGGTGTAGGTGCGTCCGTCGACGGTGCGCGAGGTCGAGGAGACCTGTCCTCGGGCAACGGTGTCGAACACCCAGGAGGACAGGACCGTTGCGCCGTTGCGGACGGCGACCTTGCGGCCGAGGTCGTCGTAGTCGTAGGTCAGCGTGACATTGCGCGAGTCCGTCGACGTGAGTTGCCGGTCGGCCTCGTCGTAGGTGATCGACGACGTCCCCTTGTCCGGGTCCGCGATCTCGATCTTGCGGCCGCGGACGTCGTACGCGTAGGTCCAGACGTTGTTGCCGGGGTCGGTCACCTTGGTCAGCAGGCCGCGGTCGGCGTACTGGTAGGAGGTGGACTGCCATGCCGTACGGTCCGCGTTGGTGTACTCACGCAATTCGGTGGTGTTGCCGCGCGCGTCGATGAGCGTGGTTTGCGCGATACCACCCGGCGGTGGCACGACCGTGGTGCGGTCGCCGCCGTGGATGGTGGAGATGCGAGTTTTCTCGGTACCCAGATACTTGCTGATCACGGTGGTGATCCGGCCCAGTCCGTCGAACTCGTTCCAGGCGGCGTTCGGAACCCCGTACGGATCGCCGGTCACCAGTTGGGGTTGAGGCGACCCGGTCGCGTAGTAGGGGTTGAACACGCGGGACGTCCAGCCGCGGGTGTCGTAGAACGTCTCGCCGATCAGTCGTCCGCCTGGAGTCACCTCCTGGGTCTGCCGCGCCCGCAGCAGCGAGTCCTTGATGTCGTAGGAGGTTCGGTAGGCAGAGTTGTGCATCAGCTCCTGGGAGGTGGTCACCACCGGAGCGTCCTTGGCGACCGTGTACGAGAACTTCGCGGTGGGGAAGTTCTCGTGGCCGATTTTGCTCCATCCCGGTCCCCATATCGCCGTGATACGGCCCAGGGCGTCGTAGACATTGTCGGTGCGCTTGCCGTTGCCGTCGATCACGGCCGTGGGCAGACCGCGACGCGGGTCGTACTCGGTCGCGGTGACGGCCCCCAGCGGATCTTTGAGTTCGACTCTGTTCGGCTGCTGCGCCGACGCGGGACTGTAGGTGGTGATCGCCTCTTTGCCGAAGACGTTCCTGGTGGATACGACGCGACCGTAGGTGTCGTATCCGACCTGGTTGGTCAGTTGCGTGCCTGAGCCGTCCGCCTTGATCGTCTCGGTGCCCGTGGCCAGACCTTTGCCGGGCGCGGCGCCCACCGCTCCGAGGTCGTAGCGCGTTCGAGTGTCGGAAACGACGTCGTGAGGGCGCGAGGGCGGTGTCGCGCAGTCGACGGCGACGACTTCGACGCGTGAGACCGTGTCGAGGATGTTGGCACCCACGTTGCGCGCGTACTCGGTACGCGTACAACGCTCGTCACCGGTGACGGCCGAATCGCCGGCATCGAGCAGCTGCGTGATCATGCCGTACTGGTCGTATGTCTTGCTCGATTCGGTGCGGCGCCATCCTCCGTCGGCCAAAGCGGTGCGGGTGGTCTCCCGCTCCACCGCGGTGTACATCGCGACCTGGTCCGGCAGACCCGGGCGAGTACGCGTGGCGGTCGCGGCCGAGTGCCACGGTTGGCTCGTCGAGGCGGACACCAGGGGGCCGCCGTCATAGTCGTAGGTACGGGATTCGCGTGCCATCCCCTGGAAGGTCGGGTGGTCGGCGACGGCTCGATTCTCGGAATCGAGGACCTGGACGCCGTCGAGTCCGCGGAAGTAGGTGCTCTCGGCCAGGGTGCGTCGGTCCCAGCCGGAACCGGTGCGGATCTTGACCGTCGAATATCCGTGGTAGTCGGAGTAGGTGCGGCGCTCGGGCTTGACCATTTCGTTCGTCGACTTGGTCCAGGCGGGCGAACCGACGTACTCGTAGTCGGTGACCTTGGCGGGCGCGCCACCGGTGGTGTCCTCGTCCCGTACCTGGGTGACGACGTACTTGTGGAACCAGTCCAGAACCGGTTGGGGCAGGCCGCCGAGTTGGGCGAACGTCGGGTAGCAGCGTCTGCCGTTGGTCTCCGGGGCGGGTACGTTGCCGACGCCGCAGTCCTTGGCCGAGTACTCGACCGCCGTGACACCACCGGTTTCGGTCGACACGGACTTGACCCGCCAGCGAATGAACGGTGGGGCTCCGTCGTTGAGGCCGTCGACGCGGTTGTCGAGTTGCACGCCCTCGAAGGTGATCGGTGGCATGACGACGGGATTACCCGTACCGGCTTTGCCGGTACGGGTGATCGACTGCAGCCACAGCGGGGCCTCGGTCGCGTTGTCACCGGTCGGCTTGAACGTCTGGCCCAACGTCCACACGTCCACGTCCTGATGGGTGTTGCCGACCAGGACCTTGGTGGTGACAGCGGCAAGTCGCTTGCGCGACCAGAACGTCGGCGCGGCGTTGCCCAGGCAATTCTTGCCCGCGTCGCAGTTTTGGTCGAATGGCACGTCCGGCCAGTACTTGGTGGTGTCCTTGCTCGGATCCGGATCGGTCTTGAGCTGCGCCGGGTCGCAGGTGATCGTGCCAGTGGGCGTGCAGCGCTCGGTCACGTCGAACCCGACCAGCAACGGCGCGGTGGCGAACACGTTGTCCGCGCGCAGGCCGTACTCGATGCGATCGAGCCAACCGCCGCGCACGTACTCGGTGTTGGTCCCCTGCCCCGAACTCGTTGTGAAGTTTCGGGCGTAGCGGTTCTTCTCCTGGCTGTAGTAGTAGGCCATGGCGTTGCCGCGGGGGTCCACCACATAGTCCAGGTTCCACCGCCAGGCTTGTTGGCAGTACGAGCCGGCGTAGTCGCCGTTCTTGTGGCACGGTTCCCCCGGGTTGTTCCCGTAGACGGGAACCGTGAAGGCAGAGCGGGTCTCGGGCTTGCCGGCAGTCCAGCCGGGGAGACGGTTGAGCCCGAAGTAGTACTGCACGCCGTCGGCGGTGGTGATGCGCCAGTGCTCCCCGTTGTCGTCACCGTTCGCGGTGTCGCTGGAGGCGTTGTCCAGTTTCTCCACCCGCGAGCCGTCATCGGCGGCGGGCTTCCATATGCCCGACGCGTCGTGGACGAGTTCGGTGGACTTGCCGTTCAACGACATCGTCGCGTTGTCGCTGAACCAGCACTGATCCCAGGTTTTGACCGTGTTTCCCGCCCCGTTGCCCATGTCCTCGCCGCACGGCGTGTAACTGCGTTCGACGTAGTTGCTCGCCAGCTCCCAACCGTCGCCTACCCAGCCGGCCTGGTTGTTGGAGATCGCCGAACGCCCGTCCAACGCCTGTGACGAGTACGAGAGTGCGAGGTCGGGCTCGGGGCCGCCCAGCCCCTCGGGGGTGGCGATCGGCTGACTCCAAGAGAAGCCACCTCCGGAGCCGCCCGCACTCCACGATCCCGACGGCGCGAGCGTGGTCGCCGTGTAGTCGCCAGTGGCTCCCGATGCCTGCGCGGTGGCGGCCAGGACGATACCGCCGGTGGCGAATCGCGAGACGGGCTTGGCCACAACGGGTCCGGTGGAGGCGTCCTTGCTCAGATCGACGCGGGCCGAGACGGTGTTGCGCCGGCCGTCGTTGCGCGCGGCCAGCGGGGTACGTCTTTGACACTCGGGCAGCTCGGGCGTGGACAACGCGCAGGCAGGCAGTTGGACCAAGGTCAGGCGGGATCCCCAGCCACCACCCATGGCGCCCTCGAAGCCTGCGTAATCGAGTTCGACGTCGATCACACCGGTGGTGCCGAGCGTGGGGGTTACCGTGAACAACATGCCTTCGACGCCGGCCTTGAGGGCGGCGGAGCGCTCGAAGCTCTCGACCGTGACGGCGTCGAGCGCGCCGACCGTCGACGAACGCCCGGTCGTCTCGACCGCGCCGATCCGTACGGGGAGCTTCCCGGCCCTGGTCGGCTCGGCGTTGACCGCCCTGGTACCGGGCAGCCGTTTTCCGGCCAGTTCGACCCGAACCCTCTCGCTCTCCGGCCACGCAATCACGGCCGGTTTGAACGGCTGAGCAGTGGCGGGTGGCGAGCCTTTACCCTCCACCTTTCGCACGGCGACCGGTGGATCCTTGGCCGGATTCGGAGCGGCCGTTGTGCCGGTATTGTCGCCGACTGCGGCCGGCGACATACCGGAAGACAACGAAGAGAGCAATATGGCGGACACGGCCGCAGCGGACAATCGAGCCAAAGTTCGACTACCACGTCGATTGCGGAATGATCGAGAAGTGTGACCAGTCAACTTGTTTCCCGGTTCCAGGGTTGCTCCCGGCCGGGGCCCCGCCTGGAACAGACGGATCGCTCTGCCGGGCAACACGGTGAGCGATGGCCGCGTGATCAACGGGCCGCAACATAACGTCATCACGCGGTCGCGCTCAAGAGCCGGTTCCCGGATGACGATCTCGATTACGTGTTCTACGTCACATCGAAAAACTCCTGTGTCCGGTTGGTTGCCGACTCGCGTCAAAAGGCCACCCCGGTGACGATGTGTCGATTTTCCAACGACTCGTCCAGCCCGCCCAGGCGAATTGCGACACCCTCAAAACGGGCAAAGAAAGAGAAATATGGATTCGCGCCCTCGGTCGTTCTTTCGGGGGTCTCGGGAATCGTCAAGCACCGTGATACAGATCACAATCGCTTCCTGGTAACGAACGGGATAGTTTTCCCCTCCCGTATTTGCCTTCTTTCCGGAGTTTCCCGTGTATTCGAAGACAGCGCACGGCCCGCCGCTTTCCCGAAGTCGATGGCCGTCCGTCGCAATGGCGATGACCATGGCATTGGGCCTCGGCCTGCTCACCGTTCCCGCCGGAGCCGCTGCCGGAGCGCCGGCCCCGACCGAGGCCGCCGCAACGACCACGGCGGCAGCCGAACCGAACGTCAAGGCCACTCAGCCCGAGGCCGCTGCCGAGGCGCGTCGGACCGGTCGCCGGACCGAGGTCGGCTCGCTGCGTGCCGAGGCGACCCAGGTCTTCGCCAACCCCACCGGTACATTCACCGTCGAACAATCCCTGCGCCCCCAGCGCACGAAGCGCTCGGGCACGTGGGTACCGGTGGACGCGACTCTGGTATTCGCCGCCGACGGTTCGGTGCAGCCCGTCGCATCGACGATCGGGATGACGTTTTCCGGCGGCGGTGGCAAGCCGATCGTCGAGCTGAACAACCAGGGTCGCAAGCTCGCCTTCTCATGGGACACCGCGCTACCCAAGCCCACGCTCAAGGCCAACGTCGCCACCTACACCGAGGTATTGCCCGGTGTGGATCTGGTAGTGGTGGCCGACGTGGACTCGTTCTCCGAACAACTGATCGTCAAGAACGCCGAGGCGGCCCGCAACCCGAAGCTGGGCGCATTGAGGTTCGCCACCCGAACTGCCGGCGTGGACGTCAAAACCGATGGTGATGGCACACTGCGCGCCTTGGATGCCCAGGGCCGCGAGTACTTCAATGGTTCTCAACCCCGAATGTGGGACAGCAAGCCCGCCGCTCAGGCTCGCTCCGCCGGCCTGGGCACGTCGCTCGCGACCGACGCCGACCCCGGCCCGACCACCGCGATGCCGGCTCGGATCGCCGACGGCGCCCTGGAGATCGTGCCCGACCGGGCACTGCTGACCGCGTCGGACACCGTCTTCCCCGTCGTGATCGATCCCGTATTCGGCGGCTCCATGCAGAACTGGACGTTCGGCTACAAGCCGTACCCCGCGTCCTCGTACTGGAACGGCGCCAACTTCAACGAAGGAGACGGCAACTCCTGGACCGCCGTCGCCCGCGTCGGGTACGAGTCGGACACCGGTGGCACCGCACGCTCCTTCTTCCAGATGGACAGCCGGCCGCTGTGGGATCTCAAGATCGCCTCGTCCACGTTGCGCATCAGGGCGGATCACTCCTGGTCGTGCACCAAGAAGGCGATCTCGGTCTACGACACACCTTCGATCAGCGCCTCGGTCACGTGGAACAACACGACCGGCTGGTGGACCAACAAGATTGCGACCGCCAGGACCGGATCGGGCGGGGGAAGCAGTTGCCCCAGCGGTCCCGTCGAGTGGGACGTCACCAGCGCGGCACGATCGGCGGCCGCGAACCACTGGTGGTCATGGTCGCTGGGCCTGCGCGCCGACGACGAGAGCACCGTCAACTCCTGGACCAAGTTCGTCGCGTCGAGTGCGGTGATGTCCACCGAGTACAACTCCGTCCCCAAGGCGCCCACCTCCTACGCCACCAACCCCTGGACCCCCTGTGGCGAGAATCCGCCGTTCGGCACCATCGGCGACACCCAAGTGAGCTTGAACTCTCGCGTCGAGGATCCCGACGGTGGCACCGTCTACGCACACTTCGCGTTGTGGAGGATCGGTGACAACCCGAACATCGTCGACACCCGGGTCGCCGTCTCCAGCGGTGGCACCGCAACGCTGAACGTACCGACCAACCTGCTCCCGACCGGCACGTATTCATGGTTCAGTCGCGCCGAGGATCCCGCCGGCGACGTCTCGGCCTGGGCTCCGGTCTGTCACTTCGTCGTCGATCGCTCCCGGCCTTCCGAAGTGCCGAAGGTGACGTCGACCAAGTTCACCGCCGACGCCGCCACCACCGGCAAGGCTCGTGAGACCGGGCAGTTCACCTTCTCCGCCAACGGTGTTGCCGACGTCGAGGACTTCGAATATTGGTCCGACTGGGACGGCAACCACCAGACCGCGGGAACCCCGTGCACCGGGTGCGACCGCTCCCTCGATATCCGGGTAGCCCTCAACGGCGCACTCAACCTGTACGTCCAGTCCAAGGATGCGGCGGGCAACCGCTCGGACATTGCGATCTACAGCTTCTGGGCGAACCGGCAGGGCTTCACGGACAAGCCCGGCGACCTCGATGGTGACGGCAACACCGACCTCCTGTCGGTTACCCCGGACGGGGAACTGCGCCGTTATCCCGGCACCGGCCAGGGCACTCACGCGCCTGCGCGCACGTCCAGCCAAGTGGTCGACGTCGACGGCGCCAAGTACTGGCAGGGAAACCTGATGACCCGATACAGCGACTGGAACGGCGACGAGTACGAGGACGTCCTGGTCCGCCGGCGGGACCCGGTGACCAACGCCTACAAGCTGTATCTGCATCCGAACAACGGCGACGGCTACAGCTGCATCAGTTGCGGCACCGGTGTGCAGGAGTTCGCCCTCCGGGACCCCGCGAACGACCACCTGCAGAACGCGGATCAGATCCTCGCCATCGGCAATGTGACCGGCGACGATACCGGTTTGGGTGTCGGCTACCCCGACTTCGTGGTCAGCAGCGGTGGTCTGCTCTGGCTCTACCAGGGGTCCGGCCCCAGCCTCATCCTCGACTACCCCAATCGCGAGCCCGTCCTGATCGGTTCCTCCGGCTGGGACTCGATGACACTTGCTGCCCCCGGCGACGTCAACGGTGACACGTATCCCGACCTGTGGGCGCGCGACAAGAACACCGGTGAACTCTTCCTCTATCCGGGCGTCGAGCAGAACAGCGCGACCGCCGGTATCGGTCTCGGTGGCAGCCATCGGGTCCTGATCGACAGCGGGCTTCCGGGCACGACGACTCCGCACCTTGTGGCCACGGACGCCAACAACGACGGCACATCCGACTTCTGGAGCTACCAGAACACCGGCGACGGCTCGATGTACGTGACGTGGGGCTCCGGCCCGACCGGCTTCAGCAGCTTCCAGCGCACCGGGTACGGCTGGCAAAACTATTACATCTTCTGATCCGAAGGCGGACCGGAAGAGTTGTGGTTGTCGGGCGGGATGAAGGTTGCGGATCCCCATGATCGTGCCCGCGGCCGAGGTCCTGCCCAACAGCACCCAGGAGCCTGGCCGCCGCGGGTTGCCCGTCCATATCGGATTTTCGGTCCGTTGATCGGCCGTCCGACGGGATCGTGGTAGAGGTCGGCGTCGTGGGACAAGAGCCGTCCGTGTCGACTGTCTTTCGGCCTCCGGGGCGACTGCGTCGATATACGAAAGGCTCCGGGAACCGAACCTCGGTTCCCGGAGCCTTCGTCGTGCCGAGCCATCCGGCTGGGATGCCTCCCACCCCTGGCCTTCGCTGACGAGCGCCCGCGTGTATTACTGAAATTCCGTGTGGGTGTGTCGGTGGTGTGTGTGGGGTGTTGTCGGTGTCGGCGTTGGTGTCGGCGTTGGGTGGACTGTGGTTCGGCGGGAACCGGCTCGGCCCGGTCCGCAACGCGGCGGTCGCGGCCGCGGCGGCCTGCGCGGCGATGGCGCCGGAAAGCATCGCCAGGGGCGAGTGCGAACGCAACCTGCCCGTCTTGCTCGACACCATCGACCACGCCCTCACGACACCCGAGTGCCTGTTCCGAGGAGACCCGGTATGGCCAGGTCGCCCGCCCACGCCGAGATCCGTGATCCACATAGCCGACCTGCGCGACGCGCTCGCGCGGGTGATCCCTCTGCTTGCTTTCTCCGCCGGACAACTGGCGACCAACGACCCGCAATTCGCAGCGGGGCGCATGACCACAGCCGATGAATCGACGATCACCCTGACGCGTACCGCCCCCGAGTGGCGGGCTCCTGGACGAAACTCGATCCCGAATGGTGTGTGAGGTTCCCGCCGGGAAGTGGTGAGGTTTCCGGGCGGGGCGGTGGAGGAGCCCGCCGCCCCCGCCCGAACCCGGTGCCCCGCTCTCAGGTCCAGCGCACGCCGAGCGCGGCGAGCGCGTCGAGCCACTCCGGCGGGAGGGCGGCCCGCTGCTGCCACGCGTTGACGAGGCCGACCCCGACTTTGAGCGGGTGCGCGTCGCCGCCGTGTTCACGGTCTCGACGTGCTTGCGCGGGACTGTCAGGTGCCCCTCGCGCTCCCGAAAACGCATCGGCTGCGGCGAGAGTGCGAGTCCACCGATCGGCCCTCGCCGCAGCCGGCGCGGGCTGTTCCACCTGTTCGGTGACAAGCGGCCCAAGGCGGAGTGACTGGGCATTCGGAGACGACGCGCCCACACCGACGTCTTCCTCGTACTACCACTCGGCGACCACGCTCTGGTCCCCGCCCAGGAACGGTTGTTGGAGGAACTCCTGCACCCGCGCGGGCAGGTTCCCCAGCACACCCGCCTCCATGTCGTCCAGGCCCAGGTCGGCCGGCACCGCCGGGTCCCGCGCCCGCGAGAGGCCGAACCCCCGGGGCCTCCCACGCACAGACCGGGCGGGCGTCCATCGACCCCCTGTCTCGGGATCGCGGCGGGGCCGTCGTCACGGGCGTGACGCGGCCCCGCCCCACCACGCGCGGGCTCCGGTCAGCCGGACTTGCCGCAGAACGTGTGCTTCATGATGCTGTCGATGGCTCTGCCGTGGGCCGGACGGGCACGCGAAGAGACGGACACGCTTGTTCCTCCCGAGATCCGAGGGGGGTTGACGGACCCAAACCTTCCGTTCGACCGTGAGCCGCGTCATCGTCCTCGCGAGGGAGGGAAACTCCCGGGACGATGCGCACGAACACCGCGATCGTCTCGGGGACTTACCCCCAGGGGAACACCCGGAGAACGCACGCGACCACTGCCCCTGCTCGCCGTGAGCCTGCCGCCGCTGCGCCGCCACGCGCACTCCGGGCGGCCGAGCCGGTAGTGGTCGGGGCCGGGGCGGGCGCGGGCGCTCGAGCAGGCGTGCCTGGACCAAGTGCTCGAGGTGGCGAAGGACCGTCCGGGGCGAGAGTTCGGCCTCGGCGGCGAGGCAGCCCACCGGGATCCGCACCGAGCGACCGTGGTCCGTCAACGTCCGCAGGAGCCTGTCGCACGCGGCGTTGCCCGCCGACGCCATGTCCTGCGGCGGCGAGATGTCGCGCGCCGCGACGAGTGCGTCGGTGGTGAGCCGGCGACGTGATTCGGGGCCTTTGGCGGTGGACCTCAGGGGGTGTCGGTGGCGCATTCGTGGTCGGTGGTGCAGGGGGCGGCGGAGGATTCGGTCGGGGGCTCCCCGGAGGATCTCCCAGACCTTGGCGTGGTCGTGGACCATGTCGGCGTGCGATCCGCGGCCGGAGTAGGAGACCCGCGCGGGTCCTCTGCCGACGCCGGTGTGGGGGAGGGGACAACGCGCCCGTGCCGGGGACGGTTCCCTTGTGGAGGCGGTGGTGTCGTCGCCCTTTGGACTCGTGCGCGGCCTCCGGAGCGGACTTCGAGGTCCTGCGCGTACGCTCCGGGTGAACCGTTGCGGTCTGGGTGGGCCTCGGAGCGCAGCAGGTCGGCGACCGCGGGTCGCTCCGTGTCCGCGGCGACCGAACGGTGCGGGATACGGCGATGAGGTTTGGGGCCCGTCCGGTCCGCCTGTGAAGCGGACGCTTTTGGCGCCGACACGACGAACTAAGGAGCTTCGGATGTTCGATCTCGAACCGCAACAGGCCGCCGGCAAGGTCCTCTTCCGCTTCGGCATGTCGCTGGACGGGTTCGTGGCGGCCCGAACCACGCCATGGACTGGCTGAACCGGGGTCACCGGCCGCGACGGCGTGGAAGAGGAGTACATCGAGACCACCGGCGCGGTCCCGGGCGGGCGGAGCAGTTGGGGCCGCGACCCGAGTGCCCGATCCTACAGCGAGGACTGGAACGGCCCAATCTTTCGTTTTCACCCACCATCCCGAGGACGCCACGCCCGCCGACGGCGTCACGTTCCTGAATTGCGACGTGGGCGAGGCCGTACGCATTGGCCTGGAGGCCCGCCGCCGGCAAGGACCCCTCAGGGTCCTCTCCCCGACACTCGGCCTCCAACTGCTCGAACGCGGCCTGATCGACGAGATCGACCTGCACATTGCTACCACCCCATGGCGCACAGGCCCAGAACGCCCTCCACCTACACTCAACTCGGTCGAACCGCTTGACCAAAACACAGGGGCACCCTCCGGCCCAGGATCGGCCGGCGTCGAAAATCCCTGTGAGTTGGACGCGGACATGGACGATCATCGGCGATGACCACGCACCACGACTCACCGTGGTGGTATTCATCTGGAGAGACGATGGCACCACCACCGCTCGACGTTCGCCTTCTCGCCGGCGTATCGGCCGACCCCGACGCCGACTTGGCCTTTCTTTCGGCCGGGGTCGTCTGGGACGACCGCATGCGGGCGCGGCGAACGGCCAGCTTCGGTGTGCCATACAATTATGCGGACCGGCGCCACGCGCCGACACCGATGCCCCCTCGGATCGCCGCGGTCGCGGCCCGGGCCCAGGCGCATGCCGGTCATCCGTTCAACAACTGCCTGGCGAACCTGTACGAGACCGGCGACAACACGATGGGCTTCCACCAGGACTCGTACGAGGACCTCGCCGCTGGCAGTGCGATAGCGATCGTCTCCCTCGGCGCAACGCGCCGCCTGGTGTTCCGTAGCCTCGATCGTGTGCACGAGAGGGAATTCACGCTCGCACACGGCTCGTTGATGCTCATGACGGCCGTGACCCAACGCGGCTGGACCCACGCCGTCCCGCGCGAGCGCACGGCCGGGCGCCGCGTCAGCCTCACCTTTCGACACTTCGATCAGCCGGCCACCCGAGTCCCGTGAGGGGCGCGGGGAGAACCGCCCGCGTCGAATCCAGAGCCGTTTCCGCGCCGGGCATCCCGGAACAGGCGGGTGTCAGTCCCGCAGGTGATCACCCCTGACTCCGTCGATGACCTCTCGCACGCACCGCGTCGATCCCCTGCCGACTGATCGGCCACAATGCCCATCGCATTGCGAACGCCTGGGAGCCACCGCCGCGTCGGCCGCCCCCCACACCTCGCCTCGCCCGCGACTGGAACCGCAATCGCGCCGCAGCCGGGCACAACCTCGCCTCGGAGGAACCCCGAGCTACAGCCCGGCTCCTCCTGAGCGTCATCGACGCACCCGGTCACGCTGATCGTCGACTCGCAGTCGGTCGAGGCCGCCGAGACGGTGGGCAGGGACAGCTGCGGCTACGACACGGGGAAGAAGACATCGATGCGGAAGAGTCGTCAAGCCGCCAGGGTTGGATGGGCTTCTCGTGGCGTCGGGAAGGCGACGGCCTCGTCGAAGTGGGTGCGCCGGGTGAGGCAGTGATGGAGGCAGCCGATCATGCGGTTGAAGAGGTTGCGCTGGGCTGCGGTGTGCCGGTCGCCGGCTTCGCGGCGGCGGTCGTAGTGGGCCCGTGCTCCGGTTGAGTGGGACAGCGCCGAGAAGGCCCACATGTAGCCGACCCCGGCCAGTCGCCGGTTCTTGACCCTGCGGGCCATGACTACGGTGCTCCTGCCGGAGGCCCTGGTGACGGGTGCGGCGCCCGCGTAGGCCTTCAGGCCCCGGGCGTCGACGAAGCGGGAGCGGTCGTCGCCGATCTCGGCCAGGACCCGGGCGCCGCTGAGTGGGCCGAGGCCGGGGAAGCTGGTGATGATCTCGGCGTCGGGGTGGTCCTGGAACGCCTCGGTGGCGGCTTCGGCGAGGTCTTCCGCGCTGGTGCATGCGGCGTCGAGCTGGCGCAGGAGCGCGAGTGTCTGCCTGCCCATAGCCTGTTCCACCAAAGGGAGTTGGTGCATCATTGGCGCTCTGAGGGCGGTGAAGAGGCGCTCAACCTCGGCGTCGATCGTGTTCTTGCGGCCGGCCTTCTTCACCAGGGCCCGCAGCTGGGCGCGGGTGGGTCTGGAGGCCTCCTGCGGGGTCGGTGCCGCGGCCAGAAGGACACGGGCGATCGGGTGGAAGATTCCTTCGCGGCGGTTGCTCACGGCGCCAGGTAACCGGGGAAGTACTCGCGCAGGTGTGATGTCAGCTTGTTGCCGGCCTGGGTCCAGTCCCAGACCGCGTTCTGCTGGGAGCGTGCGAGCACTGCGACGGCCTGGACGAGCTCGCCGTCGGCGGGGAGGCGGCGGTGGGCGTCGGCGTCGGTGCGGAGAATGTTTGCCAGCACCAGGGCGTCGAGGTGGTCTGCCTTCTTGCGTGTGACGGCTCGTCGGTCGCGGTAGCGCGCGGCGGCCATGGGGTTGATCGCGTACACGGAGCGGCCGGTCGCGCGCAACGCGGTGACCGGGAGGCCGTGCGAGGTCTCGATGGCCACCGGGATGGGGGTTTCCGGGGTGTCACCGTGTTCGGCGAGTATCTGGAGAAGCTCGTTCATGCCGTCGATGGTGTCGTCGATAGGGGCCCGGGCCTTGAGCGCGCCCGATTCGTCCGCAACGGCTATGTCGTGGTGGTCGCTGGCCCAGTCGATGCCGCAGAACACTCTCACTTGCTCCAGTTCTCTCATCTGCTTCCTGCGTTTTAGCTGGTCAAAGCCGTGCAGGGCATGCGTCTCTCTAATGGAAGGGCTCGGTGACCCGACATCCGATCAGTCGTTCATGACCCCAGCGACCTGCGGGGCCCTCGGTCTTGAACGGAGCTGATGGCTCTGATCACGCAGGAGGTGGTCCCCGCAGGGGGCTTGAACCATGATCATAATCGGTGATCGCAGGGCGGCGCTCGTCGCCGACGGCGAGCGCCGGCACACGTCAGTCTTCTTTGAGGGCTCACGGGCCCGGATCAACGGAGGACGTTGTGCTGACGCCGGCGGCCGGCGACGGGCAGGGCTTCAGCCGTGCCCAACTGCCGCCCATTAGGTCAACGGGCGCAAGAGACGCTTCGCCGTCGACACCAAGGGCCTGCCCGTCGAGATCATGGTCACCGGCGCCGACATGAGCGAACGCGACGCGGCCCACCAGATGCTCCGGCGCATCCGCCTCACCCAACCGCAGATCACACAGATCTGGGGCGACTCGGCCTACTCCGGCCAACTCGTCACCTGGGTCGACGACTTCCTCCGGATGACCCTCGGGATCGTCTCCCGGCCCCAAGGACACGGTCGGGTTCGTCGTCCTGCCCCGACGCCGGCGGGTCGAGCGCACCCTCGGCTGGATCATGCGAGTCCGCCGCAACGTCCGAGACTACGAACGCCTCCCGCAAATCGGCGAAGCCCACCTGAACTGGTCACTCATCACCCTGATGACCAGACGCCTGAGCCGCAAAGGCCCCCGAACCGACTCCTGGACCAAGAAACCGCCGAGCTCGCGCTGAACACGGAACCCCGACCCATTCCGTCCTCGAAGCCATCGACACCCACACGCTCACTGGCCCGCCTCCGGCGAGGTCAGTGCCGCCTCGGGGCACGCAGAGCCGCGGGTTGAACGGTCGTCTTCGAAAGCACGCTCTGACCGTACGGGGCCGACCCTGCGCGGCCACGGCACTTCGAACCACATCCGCCATCGTCAAGACTGTGGATCGGGGGTGCGCTCTGGGGCCCTCGACCTGCACGGATCTCGTCGAGAGCAAGGGCGGCCTCTTCCCGAACACAAGCGTCGGGGTGGGTGACGAAGGGGCTGATCGCCTCTTCGGCGGCGGGATCCTGTGTCGAGCCGAGGATGCAGAGGGTGTGTACCAAAAGTTCGTTCTGCAGGGTCGGCTCGATCGGGACCAAGTCTCCGAACAGTCGTAGGGGTAGTCGGCGGCGATTGAACGCCTCGCAGATCGAGTTGAGCGTGGCCTCCCGAACTCCGTGGTCCGCGTCGCGGACGAAGAGGGCGACCAGCCGTGCCACGGCCAGTTCGGCGTCGGCCTGCGACAAGGCGGTGCCTCGCAAGAGGTCGCCAAGCCCATCGGCGGCCATGTCACGCGTCCGGGTGTCTTGGGCGTCCAGCGCTTCCAGCACTTCGCTCAGGTTTTTCACGCGGTGATCTCCTCACAACGGTTCGCCGGAACACCGCGCCCGAAGCGGGTTCCTCTTTTCGACGACCTTTGAAGAACTCTGCGCTCCCGGCCAAGGCCGTCGGCCAATCCGGATCATCCAACCGATCCGAACTCACGACAAGCCTTTAAAAACACGCTCTGAGCTGAGCCTTCAGCGGGGTGTCCGCACGAAGCGCGTCGAGGTAGCTGCGGATCATCCGCGCCAGGAGATCGACGGTGGCGTCCGCGGCGTCGACGGACCCGATGTAGGGACGGTGGCGGGGCGCCGCCGCGAGCAAGGCCCGCTCGGCGAGGATCGTGCGGACCGCGACAGCAAGGCGCTCGGCCGAGCCGAGCTCGTTACGGGCGACCGCCTGCATCGTCCGGAAGAGCACGTCGCGCACTCGCCGGACACCACACCCCGTGCAGCGGATCAGATCGAACGTCAACCGGAAGGCCCTATCAGGCATGAGAGTCTCCACGCCCGGTGCCGAGACAGTGGCGGGGAAACGGGCAGAAGAACATCATCGGCCCGAAACCCGATGCCGGGCATGGGGTTTTTCAAACCCGGCTGAGGTGTGCACCTCCGTGCGGGTGTGGGACACGGCCGCCGGTGCACCGGCGGGGAACCCGATTACGGAGGACGAGCAGGTCCGGGCGGTGGCGAGTGCTGTCGTGGACGGCCGCCCCGTGGTCGCCTTGGGCGCAGGCGCCGAGGACTCCGACGTGCGCGTATGGGACCCCGCCGACGGGCCGTCGGTCGGCCTGCCGAAGAACCGGTATTCCCCACATGCGCCGCGATGGCGTGCACCGTTTTGAACGATCGGCCGGTCGCGGTGACCGCCGGTTACGGCCATGCGGTTCGCATCCGGGACCTGATCACGGGCCGGCCGATCGGCGAACCCATGACCGGACACACCAGTTATGTAACGGTGGTGACGTGCACGACCCTGCACGGCCGCCCGGTGGCCGTCACCGGCTCATTCGACGAGACCGTACGGGTGTGGGACCTGGAGACTGGACGCCCCGTCGGCGAACCGCTCGTCGGCCACGGTAGGTCGTGGATCGATTGTGCGAATCGATGGCGCTCGCGATCATGCCGGTGTGCCTTTTCGGTCTACCCGGACTCGTCCCCGGGATACGCCGGTGACGCCGGCCGGCAGTGCGAGCGCGTCGAGCCGCAGCCACCGACCGTCGGCCGGCGTGAAGCGGAGGACCGGGTGTCCAGGAGCGCGTGTAGGGGCCGGTGCCCGGTGGTGCGGGCGCGCTCGACGGTCAGCGGACCGGCCCCGCACCCATCGCCCCTGCCCGCCTTGCGCTGAACCCAGGGACAGTCCTGGTGCCGTCATATATCGGTGAGTGATATATATGGCGACCATGAAGCCGCTGAGAGAGCAGAGTTACCTCATCCTGCTCGCACTGGCCCCCGAGCCGCTGTACGGCTACGGGATCATCGCCGCCGTCCACGAACTCTCCGACGAGAGAATCCGGCTGGGCGCGGGCACCCTGTACGGCGCACTGGACCGGCTCGCCACCGACGGCCTGCTCGCGACCGACCATGAAGAGGTCGTCGACGGCCGCTTCCGCCGCTACTACCGGCTGACCGGCGCGGGCCGCCGGGTCCTCATCACCGAAACCCAACGATTGGCCCAGCTCGCCCGACGAGCCACGGGCCGCCTCGGCATCCCTCCTTTCGCGACCACCCGGGCAGGACGATGAACGATACGTACGAGAGCCGCTGCCGCCTGCTGCTCCACGCCTACCCACCCCGCTACCGGGCCGCCCGAGAGGCCGAATTCCTCGGCACCCTGCTGGACGCCGCCCCACCCGGCGCGACCCGCCCCTCGATACGCGACTCCTGGGACATCGTCCGCGGCGGTCTGACGACCCGGCTGCGCAACCGGCCCGCGCCCCATCACTGGCTCGCCTACCGCCTCAGCGGCACGCGTGTCCCCTATCGGCACCGCATGTGGGTCCGCGACGACGCCCTCGGCCGCTTCTTCGTCCTCCGCCGCAACATCGTCAACGTGCTGGCCGTGTGGGGCGGCATCACACTCGTCATGAACCTGGGCACACCCGGATGGAACCCTTTCGCGGCGGAGCACGGACCCACGCGGTGGGTTTTCATCGCCATACTCGTACTGGCGATCCTCAACCCCCTGTGGGCCAAGCGCGACCGCGCCCGCATACTGCGCAAGCACGCGTTCGCCGACGACGGAACCGATCCGACCGCCCTGCCCCCGGACCGCCCCTGACCCCGCGACGACTCGGCGCTTGGGGCTTTTGGAGGCAACACCTGGCCGTGCGCCCGCACGAGCGGCAAAGCAGCCGGCGCCGTAACCCCCCCGAACGCGGAAGTCCTGTGCGCCCGTGTCGCGTACAGGACTTCCGCATTGCGACCGACCATCGCCGGCCGAAACAACGCATCACATCCGCCGTGTGCCGGCATGATCGGAAGCCTTCGAGGATTCCGATCGTGAGTCCCATGACATGCGCGCGACCTGGTCGAGGGCGTCGAAGGCAGGCGAACATGATCATCGACTCCAACCACGACACCGACCGTCGAGGCGTCAGCCTGGTCAGTTTGCGCGTAAGCGAGCCGGGATGGCTCTTTCGCGAGCAACAGGTAAGCGATGTCGGCATCGACGCGCACCTCGAAGTGGTCGACGACAGCGCCGACGGAACCTCCGCGCGCAACGCCACCGGCCGACTCCCGGCCATGCAGATCAAGTCCGGGCCGAGCTTCTTCCGGTACCCGACGGACACCGGATGGTGGTTCCCCTGCAAACCCCCCACGCGGACTACTGGCGCGGCCACTCCCTACCCGTGGTGATCGCCCTCGTCGATCCCAGGACGCAACTCGTCTACTGGCAACACGTCAACGAGACGACCCTCGTCGACACCGGCGAGCACTGGAAGATCCACGTTCCCGCGGCCCAGACCCTGGACCCCACCTCCGCGCACATCCTGGGCCTGCCCGCACGCACCGCCCCCGACCGCGACGCCTTCCAGACCGCCCTGGACGCGCTGCCCGGCGAAGCCCGCGACAACCTCCTACGCGCCCACGCCGACAACCGCCCCCACGCCCTGCCCCTCGCGACGCACCTGGCCCACGCGCCCAAGCCCAAGGACGTCGTGACGCGCCTGCTCGACGACCCGCCCCACTGGATGCCTCTCACAGGCCACTCCGACGCCTCGGCGGCGACGAGCACGATCATGGCCTACGCCGTCGCCCACCGCCTGGGCTTCACCGCGCTGCGCACGATCGAAACCGCCGCCGACGCCGCCAGACAACCTGCCCGCGCCGCCCGCCTGCGCGCACTGGCCGCAGCGCCGGCCATCGAACAGCCCCCCACCGTGTCGACGAACTCCTGCACGCCGCCCGGGAACACAGCCCGGTACTCGCCTCCGTCGTCCGATCCCTCGCCGACGCGAACGGCCACCACCCCACCCGACTCCCGGCGCCCGTCCAAACCGCCCTCGACGCCCACGACCGCACCGTCTTCGGCGACGCCACCGTCCTGGCCTTCATCTCCCAGGCCAAAGGCGCCGCAGGACACCACGACCAAGCCGAGGCGTTCATGGAACGCGCGCTGGCCCTCGCTCCCACCGACCCGGACCTCCAGACGAATCTGGCGGAGACCCTGCTGCGCCGCAACGCCCGAGGAGCACCCCACCAATTCCTTCTGGACGGCCACCGGGCCCATCACCTGGCCTTGGCCGCCCCGAGCGGAGATCCGCCGCTGGTCGGGACCCAGTGGCAGGGCCGCCCACATCCTCCTGCACGCCCGGAGCACCAACCACGACACCGACGGGGCGCTGCGCACCGCCATCGCGCAACCAGCCGGAGAAGCCCTCCCGCACGAACTGGAGCACCCGGCGCTGCGCCTGGACGCGGCACGATTGGCGTACCGCAGCGGTCGACCGGAACTCGCGCGAGAGATCGAACAAGGCATCGACGACGAGGGACTACGAACTCACCTCGCCGCCATCGCCCTCGAAGCCGATGCCGCCACGGACCACCAGGCACGCGTCCTCGCCTGGACGACGGCCGCCGAAGCCGCACAAGACGACGAACAACGCGTGACTGCGGCCATGGAACTGGCCGCCCTCGGCGTATGGCCGCTTTCCGACCTCACACGGCTGCGCGACCTTGGCCACGTGCCCCCCATGACCTACGACATCCACCACGCTGCCGCGCTGACCGCACAAGGCGACACCACCGCCGCCATCCGCGTCCTGCGCCGCTGGGAAAACACCGGCGCTGCGGCGGCACTTGCCCTTACCGACACCTACGCCCGCGCCGACATGTGGCTCGAAGCCGCTCGCGCCTGCGAACGCGCCGGAATCCGCTTCGGCGACATCAATCAGCGCCTGGCCGCCGTCGGCCTGTGGAGACGCGCCGACGACCCCGTGCAGGCCCGACTCCAAGCCCTGACCCTGCTCTCTCGACCGCTGCTGCCGATCCGCGCGAGACGCCACCTGCGCCACGAGGTCCTGGCCTGGGCACGAGAACGCGAAGACTGGGTCGACACGGAAGACCACGCCTGGGCCGGTATATGGGAGGAGAGCGGAGTCCACGACCTCGACGACGCGCCTCCCACTCCCCTCCCTCCTCGAGCCGCAGCCTTCGCCTGGGTCGCGATCCACGCGCAGATCAACGCCCGCCGCCTCGACGCGGCCGAAGACACCAACCGCCGATTCCGCCCATCGATCGAGAACCCGGACCAGGCCCGGATGTGGCTGCTGCTGAAAGCGGAGACCGGGTGGGACACGACCGCAGCTGAACAGGGCCTCGACCTCGCCGACCGGTTCCGAACCGATACCCGGCTGTCGGAAGAGATCGCCGGCGCGATGCTCGGCGCCACCGCGGGCCCGGCAGACCCCAACAGCTCGGATCGTCCCGAGCGATTGGATCTCACCGAGGGCCAAGTCGATCGACTCC
>NZ_WWJX01000172.1 GCF_009865215.1 Streptomyces sp. SID3343
AGTCTGCGCGCATCCGAGGGTGCATACAGGCCCATTGACCTGCGCTTACGCCACCGGCGGGGGGCTGATATCCAAATATCAGTCCCCATTTGCCGTATGTATCGCTGTGTGTATCGCGGGGGACGCGGATCGCCTTTCGACCGGCCGGCTCGATGCTCGCTCACACGGTGTGGTGTCAGTGGTTACGGAGCGGGTAGGCGCGTGGGGGCGTCGACAACCCCCCGTGGTCGGCGCTTGCGCGGTCCGGTGTCCGTCGACCCCCGTCCGGTCGCCGGACCGCGCTCCCGGCCGGCGGGCGTGGACCCGCCGCCTCATTCGAGGTCGGATTTTTGAAAGCCGCGTCGCGGCCTCTGGTTGCCGCCGGCGGGACGCAACCGACGTCGTGACCGTGAGCGGGTTCAACGTGGTCGGCGTCGTTCGCGGTGGGCTCGGGAAACGGCTCGCGCCCACGCGCTGCCCGGACCGGCCGGCGCCGGTGTCCCCACGCGCGTCGCGGCCGCGTCGCCGCCG
>NZ_WWJX01000002.1 GCF_009865215.1 Streptomyces sp. SID3343
GGAAGTCCCCACACACGTGGGGGTGAACCGAACGGCGTGTCGAGCGGCGACAGCCTGTGCAGGAAGTCCCCACAAACGTGGGGGTGAATCGAGCCCACACGCGTTGGCCGTCGTCGTGCGCAAGAAGTCCCCACACACGTGGGGCTGGACCGTAGCACCGTCCGATTTCTCTCTTATGAGGGACGGTCGGCGACCGGCAACGCGAGGTCGGTGGGCTCAACAGAGAGGGTCCCGGCCTTGCCCCCGTCCCGTCGTCCAACGCCAGCCGCCAATCGACTGGGAGACAATGAGCATGGGTACACCTTGGACGTCCAAGATTCCATGAAGCGGGAAGGTTCGCTGCGTGTCAGCGGATGATCACCAGTGCGTCGCCGATGCTCTGCGTGAGCGCGTCCGCAGGGTGAACCTGGCGTCCCGCGACTCCATGCCCACCCGGAGCGAGTTGGTGAGCGCAGTACGGCGTAGGGGACGGCGCCGCTCGCAACGCGATGCGCGACCTCCGCGCGGGTGGAGTTATCGAAGGGCCCCAGCGGCGTCGCCTCACCGGGGCGCATCCTTGAGCGGTGAGGGCCCGACCGACGCAGCGGCACCCCGGAGGTACGGACGTGTTCTCACACCGGGGGAGGCCCCTTTCACTCCCGGAACGGCCGGCTCCTTCCGGCGGGGGATGCGGGTGGCCGCCGTCGGCGAGTTCTTCATGGATGCGCCCGACACTGAGGCCAACCGGAGAAGTGTTCGGTGGGCCGACGGCGGCGGGCGGGAGTCCCGTGGCGTTTGCGCAGGCTGGGGTGGTGACGTTGTCCGAGGCGGGTATCCACGCGGTGGTCGACGCCCGGATCGGCGGACTGGACTGCGGCGAAAGGGAACTGGCGATACCGCCGGCCGATGCGGCCCGCGACATGCTCGTGATCATGGATCGGAACTTCGCCGTCCTCGACGCGTGGGCAGGCGTTCGTCGTCGCGCGGGCGCGCATCTGCTGATCCGCGCGAAAACCCCCGTTGTACGCACCGTCGTGGAGTGGTTGGCCGACGACAGCTACCTGGCCCGTGTCACCTCGTTCGGCCGAGGCGGCGTCAAGACCCGCCGGGTGAACGTGCGTGTGATCGAGTACCGGGTCGACGACGGCGAGACGATCCGGGCGTCGACCGATCTGCTCGACTACGAGACCGCGCCGGCCGGCGAACTCGCCGATCTCTGCCATCAAAGGCGGGAAGCGGAATTGACGGCCCGGCAGATCGAGACCTACCGACGCGGCCCCCAACGGATCTTGAGGTCGCCACCCCCGACTTGGTACGTCCGTGCTCCTGGCTCGGATCGGTCCGACCAGGCTGGTGCCGTGTTTCGCGGGCGATCTGCTGTCCGGAAAGTGGCATTCTTTGTTGCGCGATCTCCATGACATCCAGTCCGAGTCCCGGACCGGGCAGCAGACCCGGGAACGGCTCTCGCGCTACTCGCTGCGAGCGGCCATCGAGAGCACGATCAGCGAGTTCGTCAACGGCCACGGCATGCGCCGATACCGCTACCGAAGCGAAGGCAAAGCTCACGTCCAGCACGTCCTGACCGCCATCGCAGTCATCCTCGAACGCATCGATGCTCGCTTGCCGGCCGTGCCGGATCGCAGCCTTCGCTCCCCAACCGCACTGCAAGGCTTCCTCGACGGGCAGCACATCCCACGGCCGCGATCCTGGCGCGTCGCCACCCACCCAGCCCGCCCGCAGGCCGAGTTCTACGCATGCCTGACGCGCCGCGGTGATGTGCTGTTCGAGTGGCGGACGCGGTGTTGTGCGGCGACGGGCCGGTGAAGGCCCTGGTCGGGCTGTCGCTCGCGCCGGAGCACCGCCGTGGCCAGGGAGCCCTCTACGACGCGGTCAACCACGGCCGGATCGACGCCGACCGACTGCGGGACGCCTTGGTGCGGCTGCCCCTGCCCCTGCCCAGGGTCGTGGACGGACGGATCGTGCTCGCGGTCGACGTCTCGCCGTGGCTGCGACCGGACGCGGGCACCAGCCCGGGCCGCTCCTTCTGCCACCCCTACGGCCGGGGCGAGGGCAAGCACCAGATGATCCCCGGTCGGCCCTACTCGATCGTCGCCGCGCTGGAGCCGGGCCGGAGTTCGCGGACCGTGGTGCGGGACACGGTCGGACACGGTCCGTCTCGGGCCCCGGCGAGGACGTCGCGGCGTCCACCGCCGTCCAGGTCCGCGCGGTCGTCGAACGCCTGGTCGCCGCAGGACAGTACAAACCTCAAGACCCGGACGTGCCGGACGGGCTGGTCGTGCTCGACGCCGGCTACGACATCCCCCGCATCGCCTTCCTCCTCGCGGGCCTGCCGGTCGAGCTGCTCGGACGGATCTGCTCCGACGGATGCGCTCGGACCGCGTCATGCGCCGGCCGACACCTCCGCGGGTCTACGACCCGCAGGGCGGCCGGCCCCCCAAGCACGGCGGCGAGTTCGTCTTCGGCCAACCTGCGACATGGGGCGACCCGCAGGCCGCGACGACCACCGAGACCACCCGCTTCGGCACCGCGAACGCGAGCGCGTGGGACCGGCTTCATCCCCGGTCGACCCGTTGCAGTGCCGGGGAAGGGTTCGACGGCGAACTGCCGAAGATCTCCGGGACGGTCATCCGGCTCCACGTCGACCAGCTGCCCACCGGCGGAGACCCCAAGCCGGTCTGGCTGTGGTGGTCCAAGACCGATGGGACCGAAGCCGACATCGACCGATGCCGGCAGTCGTTCCTCCGCAGATTCGACATCGAGCACACGTTCCCCCTGTTCAAACACACCCTCGGCTGGACCGTGCCCAAGCTCCGCAGCCCCGAGGCGGCCGACCGCCGGGCCTGAATCGTGATCGCCACCTACGCGCAGCTCTTCCTCGCGCGCCCGCTCGCCGAGGACCACCTGTGACGTCCTGGGAGAAGCCCGCCGCATCAAACCGGCTCACCCCGGCCCGGGCCCGCCGCGGGTTCCGGAACCTGCACGCCGACACCGCACGTCCACCAAGGCACCGAAACCCTCACGGCCGGGGCCGGGACGTCCACGCGGCTCGAAGAACCGCGGACCCGCACCCCGCCGCGACGTCGGGCGCCTCGTCGAACCGGCGAGCCATGCAGCAAACCCGGCCACCACAATACCGGGACAAACCCCCGTCGCACGGTCAAAAGTCAAGCCTACGTTCAGCAATCCGGACTTCATCGCAGCCCGATTTCGAGGATGGGTCTGTACCGCGCAGCGTCAGGCACTCAAGGTCGTGATCGTCGCCGGCGCCGAGGGAACGTCACGGTGGGCCCCCGGTCGGCGCCGGCGAACGGTGGGGCCCGTGTCGGTGTTTCCGCGTATCCGTGCCCGGATCGGCGGCAGCCCTACACGGCATGCGTCAGGGCGTCGAACACCGCCTCGGTCAGGTCGATTCCGGCGGCTGCGACGTTCTCCTCCAGGTGCTCGACGGAGGAGGTTCCGGGGATCGGGAGGACCGCGGGGGAGCGTTTCAGCAGCCACGCCAGGGCGAGTTGCGAGGCGCTGACGCCGAGTTGCCGGGCCGGGCCGGCAAGGGGGCCGTCCTGTCGCGACAGCCTCCCGGTGGCCAGGGGGAACCAGGGGATGAAGCCGATGCCGTTGCTCGTCGCGTACTCGAGCAGCGGCTCGGCCGTGCGGTCGTGGAGGTTGAACAAGTTCTGTACCGAGGCGATCGGGACGGTCTTCGACGCCGCTTGGAGTTCCTCGACGGATACCTCGGAGAGACCGATGTGACGGATTTTTCCCTCCTGTTGCAGGAGGCTCAGTTCACCGAGCTGTTCCTCCAGGGGCACTTCGGGGTCGATGCGATGCAACTGGAAGAGGTCGATGCGCTCCAGTCCCAGGTGACGAAGGCTCATCTCGGCCTGTTGGCGCAGGTATTCGGGTCGGCCGACCGGTAGCCACCGGTCGGGGCCCGGGCGGGTCAGCCCTGCCTTGGTGGCGATGACCAAGCCATCCGGGTAGGGGTGCAGGGCCTTCTTGACGAGTGGTTCGGCGACGGCGGGACCGTAGGAGTCCGCCGTGTCGATGAAGTTCACCCCGAGTTCCACGGCGCGGCGCAGGACCCGGACGGCCCGGGCCGGGTCCTGCGGGTCTCCCCAGACGCCGGGGCCGGTCATCTGCATGGTGCCCAGGCCGAGGCGGGCGACGGGGAGGTCGTCGCCGAGGGTGAAGGTGCCTGCCGCGGTGGCGGGCCGGTCGGTCGAGTCCATCGTTGCTCTCCTGGTGAGTCGTTGGTGCGGATGCGCTGTTCGTTCCGTTCGTTCCATTCGGTTCGTTCCGTTCGTTCGGTTCGTCTCGTGAGCGCGTGAGTGGGCTCAGCGGGCGTCCTTCGCGTCGTCCCACGGGCGCCAGCGTCCGGTGCCGTCGACGGTGCCGAGCTGTTGATCCGCGAAGTGGACACCGAAGCCGTAGACGCCGTCCTGGGCGAGGAACTCCACGAGACGGCGCCGTGAGCGCTCGGCCATGTCCCGGTCGTGGTCGAGGACGACCTCCCAGTCGGGGTGCCGGACCTGGACGGGTGAGTGCATGGCGTCGCCGAAGGCCACTATTCGGCGGCCGTCGCCGGCGTCGAGGACCCAGGCGGTGTGCCCGGGGGTGTGGCCGGGCAGCGCCCAGGCGCGGACGCCCTCGGCGATCTCGGTCCCGTCGGCCGCGGTGGTGGTCCGCGTCCGTTCACCGGCCAGTCGTTCGCCGGCGAGCCGTTCGCCGGAGGCGGGGACGCCTCCTCGCAGCTCGCCCTCCCCGACGATCCAGCGCGCGTTCGGGAAGAGGCTGTGTCCGCCGGCGACGGCGTCGGGCCGGGCCCAGCCGGTGTGGTCCTCGTGCAGGTGGGTGAACGCCACCGTCTCCAGCTCGGCCGGGTCCACGCCGAGGCTCGCCAGGGAGACGGGGAGATCCTTGACGTGCGCGAAGCCGTGCTGGAAGTGCTCGGGTTCCTCGCCGGAGATGTGGCCGTGGCCGGCGTCGAGAAGCAGGCGGGTCCCGCCGCGTTCGACGAGCAGGGCTCCGCATCCCATGGCCAGGTGGCCCGCGTCGGTCATGTGGGGGCGGTAGGGGCTCCAGTCCGATGCGGCAGAGGAGGGGTAGACGCGGCCCGGGATCATCGCGACGCCGGCGTCGGGGACGTAGCTCAGGGTCAGTTCGCCGATGGTGCGTGTCCACAGGCGGGGCATCCGGGTACCGGAATCGTCTTCGCGTTCGTCTTCGCGGTCGTTGCGCGAGGTGTCGGACGGTGGGGCGGTCTGTTCGTACGTCGCCATGGTGGCGCCTCTCGTATCGGGTTTCGCGTACTTCTGGTGGGGCTTCCCGTACTTCCCGGGCTTGCCGGGTGTTGCGGGGATGGTGGGGCGCAATCGGCTCACGGCGCGAGCACGCGGACCGGTCGGCCTGCGGCGTAGGCGAGGACGTCGTCGAGGGCGTCGCGGTAGAAGACTTCGTAGGTGGCGTCGGTGACGTAGCCCAGGTGCGGGGTGAGCACCGTGCGCGGAGCGTCGCGCCACGGCGAGTCGGCGGGCAGCGGCTCGGCCGAGTGGACGTCCAAGGCGGCGCCCCCCAACGCTCCGGAGGTCAGCGCGGCCAGGAGCGCCGCTTCGTCGACGACGGGCGCCCGCGAGGTGTTGATCAACAGCGCGTCCGGCCGCATGAGGGCGAGTTCCTCGCGTCCGAGGAGGCCGATGGTGCGCGGGGAGAGCGGGACGTGGAGGGTCACCACGTCCGAGGTGGCCAGGAGTTCCTCCTTGCCGAGCGGGGTGACGCCCAGCGCGGTTGCGCGCCTGGGGTCGAGGTGGGCGCTCCAGGCGACGACGTCCATGCCGAAGGCGAGTCCGACGCGGGCCACGCGGGTGCCGACGTTTCCCAGGCCGATGACGCCCAGGCGCCTCCCGTGCAGTTCGCGACCTACCGTCCGTTGCCAACCGCCCCGGCGCAGGCCGGCGTCCTCGGTGGGCAGGGAGCGGGTGAGGGCGTGGATCAGGCCCCAGGTGAGCTCGGCCGTCGGGGTCAGCCCCGCGGGGCGGGTTCCCGACACGAGGATCCCGTCCCGCTCTGCCGCGGCGAGGTCGATGGCCGCGTTGGCCGGGCCGGTGGTCACCAGCAGGCGCAGATTGGGTAGTCGGTCGAGCACCCCGGCCGGGAAGGCGGTGCGCTCGCGCATGGCCACGATCACGTCGAAGGGCTCCAGTGCGGCGGTCACCTCGTCGGGGCCGCCCAGATGCTCGGTGAAGACGGTGAGCCGGGCGCCCTCGGGCAGGGTGCTCCAGTCGGCGTACTGGTGGGCGGCCTGCTGGTAGTCGTCGAGAATCGCCACCCGGCGGATCTCAGGCATGAGCTGACTCCTTCGGGCACGGGCGCCCGCCTTGCGGGGACGCGGTGGGTTCGAGGCCCACGTCGGTAGTGGCGGTCGTCGAGGAGCCGGCGAGCGGTTTCCGAGAGGCGGCCGGAGACGCCGAGGGGTCGGAAGAGGGCGCCGAAGGGTCGGAAAGGGGCGCCGAAGGGCCGGAAAGGAGCTCCGAGGGGTGGGAAAGGGCGCCGCAGAGTGGAAAAGGCGCGCCGAAGGGTCGGAAAGGGGCCCCGGCGGGTCGGAAAGGGGCCCCGAAGGGTCGGAAAGGGGCCCCGACAGGTCGGAAAGGGGCTCCGACGGGCTGGGACGGAGCAGTTCGAGGGTCCAGATTCCGACGCCGATCAGCGCGATCACGGCGCCGAGCGCGCACACCCCTGCCCAGCCCACGATCGGGTACAGCGCCGAGACGAGCGCGGAGGAGACGGTGCTGCCGGCGAACGAGGCGACCATGAGGGCGGTCGTCACCCGGCTGCGTGCCTGCGGGATCCTGCGGTACAGGACGCTCTGGTGGCTGATCAGCAGGGCCTGCTGGGCGAGGTTGAGCGCCATGATGCCGACGACCAGCGCGATCAGGCCGCCGGGGCCGCCGGTGCCGGCCAAGGCGAGTACACCCCAACTGCTCGTCAACAGGATCAGTCCCGTGGTCGCCACCTGCCGGCCGCGCCCGCGGTCCGCGAACCGCCCGGCCGCCACCGCCGCGACGGCTCCCACGACCCCGGCCAGACCGAACATGCCGATGGCAGCGGGCCCGTACTCGTACCGCGGTCCCGCCAGCAGGAACGAGGACGCGGTCCACAAGACGGTGAAGCAGCCCATGCCGACCGCGGCCAGGGCCATCCGCCTGCGCAGCAGCGACTCGGTGCGCACCAGCGTCCACACCGAGCGCAGCAGTTGGGGGTAGGGGGTGCTCCCGGACGGCGGCATGGCACGCAGCACCAGGCGCAGGACGACCGCCAGCACCACCATCACCAAGGCCGCGAAGACGAACACCAGCCGCCAGTCGCCGTATTGGGCGAGAACGCCCGCCACCGTGCGGGCGAGCATGATGCCGATGAGCAGGCCGCTCATGACCGTGCCCACCACCGTGCCGCGTTCGTGATCGGAGGCCAGCGACGCGGCCATCGGCACCACGATCTGTGCCACGGCGGAGGTCACCCCGACCAGCGCGACCGCCGCGTACAGCGGTCCGATCGAGGGGGACACGGCCGCGCCGAGGAGGGCGAGGGCGCTCAGGCCGAGCAGCACGCTCACCAGTCGGCGCCGTTCGAGTACGTCGCCCAGGGGGACGACGAGCGCCAGCGAGATCGCGTAGCCGATCTGCGAGGCGGTGACGACCAGACCGCCGGCGCCCTCGGAGACCCCGAACGCCTTCGAGATGACCGGCAACAGCGGCTGTGCGTAATAGATGTTCGCGACAGCGGCGCCGCACACCACCGCCAGCAGGAGCACGGTCCCGCGGCTCAGCGCGGGGCGGGTCACGTGACCCGCCCCCAATTGTGGATCGTTCATGCCGAAATACTTGACCCGCCGGGATGCGCCGGTCAAGCTATTACAGATCGATTGATCCATAAGTGGTGAAGGTCACTCTGCGGCATGATCGGCGGCGCGCCGAAGGCGGCCGCAGCACGGATCGGGGGACCGCGGCCATTTACGGAGCGACCGTTCCAATATGATGGGCGGAGAAGCGCTCAAAGCGCCGGAAGCTCGATCCGTGCTCGACCCGCGACGCAGGAGGTTCATGTGCCGTCCGCAGGCCGTCCCCGTGCCTTCGACATGGAGGCCGTACTCGAGGCCGCGATGCTGCTCTTCTGGGAGCAGGGCTACGAAGCGACGTCGCTGACGCAGCTGCGCGCGGCCACCGGGTTGTCCTCGGCGAGCCTCTACGGCGTCTTCGGGTCTAAGGAGGGGCTGTTCGAACAGGTCGTGCAGCATTACACCAAGGGTCCGGGCAGCGTCACCGACGTCGTCGCGGACGAGTCGGCCGGGCCCCGGGAGCGCGTCGAGCGCCTACTGCACGGGTCGATCGACATGCAGGCCGACCCCTCGCACCCCCTCGGCTGCCTCGTCGCCCTCTGCGGCACCACGCATACGTCGGGCGAGGCCCAGGGCGGAGTGTGCGCGGTCGTCTCCGCGCGCCGGGAATTCGACCGGGCACGTATCCACACGTGTGTCGAGCGGGGAGTCGAGACGGGCGAACTCGACGCCGGCACCGACGTCGCAGGGGTGACCGCCATGATCCACGGTTTTCTCCTGGGCTCGTCCACGCAGTTGCGCGATGGCGTGCCCGCAGCGACCCTGCACACCGCGATCGACGCCCTGCTGACCAACTGGGGCCGCACCGAAGACGGATGAAGCCCGCGGACCGCATCCCCGAGGGCGGGCTCGTCCCGCACGGACGAACACCCCACACCGCCGCCCTCGATGCCCTGCTCTCCGACGCCGCTCAAGGGCACGGAGGTGCGGTGGCGGTGGGGCCGGTCGGCGACATCGGCACCGGGAAGAGCGCGCTGCCGGAGGACGCCGCCCAAGCCGCGGTGGGGCTGCGCATCCTGCGCGCCACCGGCGTCGAGCCCGAGGCCCGGCCCTCGTTCGTACGCGGGTCTGAGCGTTGTACGCCGGGAGGCCTTGCGCCTGGTCGGCCGGCTCCCCCGGCAGCAACTGCGGCTCCCGGCGTGTCCCGGGTGGCCGGCAGGACGACGAACGCGTGGTCGACCGCGCTGGTCAGGAGCAAGTCGCGGGGCCGACCGCGCCGTTCGCCCGGCTCCAGGCAGTACGGCTCCAACGACTCCGGCGGGTCGGGC
>NZ_WWJX01000020.1 GCF_009865215.1 Streptomyces sp. SID3343
CTCCGCTACACGAGCACCTACCTCGACACCACCGGCCTGTACAAGACGGGCGCCCGCTACTACGACCCCACCGTCGCCCGCTTCACCCAACGCGACCCCGCCGGCAAGGAAGCCAACCCCTACGCCTACGCGACCGGCGACCCGATCAACCGAGCGGACCCCCTGGGGACATCGTCTCTCAAGAGCTGGGCCACCTCCGCGACGAAGAAGATCGGGCGGATGAACAATTATGCGACCCTTGCGCAGGGTGGCTGGGCCGTGCTGAACGGCGACTTCCGGGGAGCCGCGTCGGTGGCGGTGGGTTGGGGCGCCGGGGCGGCGGCCACGGCGGGCTGCACATACCTCACGGGCGGCGCGGGCGCAGTCCCGTGCTCCGTGGCCGGCAGCACCGTCGGAAACCTGGCTTCGTCGGCATTCGACGACGCCACCACCTGATCACGCACGTTCGTCTCGGCCCACAGGAGATGCTATGCAACCGCACGCAGGTGATATGGCAGGTCCGCTCATCATCGCCGGCGCCGGTGATGGGTTCCTCATGGTCATGGTGATTGTGACCGTCGTCGTGTTGATCGGATGTGGCGTGATGTGGCGCATACGCAACAAGCGCTGATCTCGTCCGCTGCCCCGTCGCTTCACTGACGGTGACATAGGAGAGACGGCCACCGGGTCGGGGCCGAACCCGGTTTTCCAGGGACCATTGGGGCTTCGGGAGGGCGCAGACACCCTGCGCTCCCCGAAGCCCCTGTCGTTGCGGGCGACGAAGGCGGAGAAGCTGCGCGTGCTGATGCCAGCGGCGGCGTCCCACGGGGATCTGCGGGTGGGTCGCGAGCAGAAACTCATCCGTGCCGCCGTGGAGCGTGCGACGCACCGTGATCTGGTCGAGTTGGACGTGCGCACGTCGGCCACCATGGGGGACCTACTCGACGGCATCACCCGGTTTCGGCCGCACGTGGCGGACTTCTCCGGTCACGGCAGCCAGGACCGGGTCGGCTTCGACCAGGACGTCGACGACTTCAACGAGGGCCTGGCCGTAACGGCCGGGGCGTTCGCTCGCGCCATCAAGGCAACCGACGAACCGCCGTTGCCGGTCCTGCTGAACTCGTGCCATTCCGCGGCCCAGATCGACGACCTGGTCGACGGCGTGGTCCCCTTCGCGATCGGCATGTCCGACGAGATCGGCGACGTCGACGCGATGACGTACGCGGCGCAGTTCCACGCCGCGGTCGCCGAGGGCCAGTCGATCGCCTCGGCCCACGCGTCGGGGCGGGCGGCGATAGAACTCGCCGGCATGGACGACCACGAACTGCCGACCCTGGCTTGGACCGCGGGCGTCGATCCCGGTGCAACCAAGCTCGTTCGGATGCCCGACTGACGGTGTCGGCGGTTCCGGCCGCGCCGCCGTGCCCGCGTCGGTCAGCGCCAACAGCCCGGCACCGACGGCCGCGTCGACCGCCGCGCCCAGGACCTCGGCCGCGGTGAACTTCCCGCAGGCCGCCAATTCGCGCACCAGGGCAACGGCCCGCGCCGGGTCGCCGCGCCACAACTCGGCGACCTCGTCACCGGCGCCCGCCATGTCGATGACCGCGCCCTGCTCCGCGGCCGGCAGCGGAACGGCCCAGGACACTCCGGGCTCCCCCACGATCTCCTGCGCCCGCGCCAACGCCACCCTCGCCGCGATCGTCCGCCCGGCCTGCTCCCGCTCCCCGTGCGACGGCGGCCGGCCACCGGGCCTCGTCCTCGGCCCGGGCCGCCTCCAGAAACGGGGCGACCGCGCGGCCGAGGCAGACGACCGACACGGGGTCCACCACGATCGCCTCCCGCCTGGGCGGGGCGTCGGCGACCGGCTGGTACACCGCCCGCGCCGCCGACCCACAGGCACCGACCGCCGTGGTCAGGGCGGCGATCAGCCGGGCATGGCGACGTCGGCGGGC
>NZ_WWJX01000173.1 GCF_009865215.1 Streptomyces sp. SID3343
CGCCACGCCACGATCCACGCCGCATCCTCCGTCAACCCGGGCACTGCGGCGAGCAGGTCGCGCATGCGTCGACTCACCCGACGGAACCGCGCGGTGCGGTACAGCTCGGCGCGCAGTTGCGCGCCGGTCTTCCCGCCGGCGTGCTCGGCTTGGCTGTGTGCGTAGGACTCCCAGAGCAGCACGCCGAGCATCGACGCGATCCCGAGCACGACCGCGAGCGGAACGCTCCGGTGGATCGTGTGCGCCACGTTGAGCGCCGCGGCGGCGAGCGCCGAACCCCACGTGATCGCCCGGTACAGGCCGGCGGGGCGGCCGGACTCGATCGCCTTGGACGCCATCGCCGCACC
>NZ_WWJX01000174.1 GCF_009865215.1 Streptomyces sp. SID3343
GACACGCTGCTCGTCGACGTGCCCGCCGACATCGAGGCGCTGCGCCGCACCGACCCGGCCGCCGCGCGGGCGTGGCGCGTCGCGGTGCGCGAGGTCCTCGGCGGCCTGCTCGCCGACGGCGCCCGGGTCACCGGCTTCCACCGCAAGTCCTGCTACGTCGTCACGCGCAGCCCGTCCACGTGACCTTGGAACCTCGAGGAGAACCGTTGTGAAGATCACCGGAATCGAACTTCGCCGGATCGCGATGCCGCTCCGGGCGCCCTTTCGCACGTCGTTCGGCGT